>NZ_JBHVWF010000092.1:0-32906 GCF_042882365.1 Streptomyces sp. NPDC058221
GCGCTGCAGTTCGAGTGCGCTCGCCGGCCTGCTGGAGACCACGATGTCGCCGGTCTCCTTCTCGTACCAGCGGAAGGCCGGGACGTCGTGGTTGCTGCCGTGCAGGATGCCGAGCTGGCTGGCGCCGGTCTGGCTGGACCAGTCGGTGCGCCACGGGGTCAGCCGGTGGCCTGCCCCGTCGGCCAGCCAGTGGGCCACGGTCGGCATCAGACCGTCGGCCGCGGCCTGCGCGAGGACGTCGTGGCCGACTCCGTCGAGCTGGATGAAGACGGTGCCGGGCGGGCTCCCGTCCGTGCCGTCGCCCGTGCCGCTGCGACGGCGGCGCCGGTCCGCGAGGCGCGAGAGCCGCCGCCGATAGGCGTTGTCGTCACGGACGGCGAGCGCGGTGGAGGTCGCCGAGGCGACCGCGGACATCACGGCCGCGACGACGACCGCCATCTGCGGGTCGGCCGCGCCGCGCCCGTCCGGGATGAGCCGCAGCGCGACCAGCAGCAGCGAGCCGTTGAGGAAGAAGACCAGCATCCCGAGGACGAGGGCCGGGACGATGAGCAGGGCCCGTACCAGCACCGGCCAGACGAGTGCGGAGAGCAGACCGAAGGCGCCCGCGCCCCATGCCGCGGTGAACGCGGTCTTGGTCACGCTGTCGCCGTCGTCCGACTGGAGCTGGAAGTCCGGCAGAATCCCGGCGAGCGCAAGCATCGTGAGCGTCGAGACCGCCCACACCACAATCACTCGCATCAGGGCGCTTCCGGCTCTTCGCCATCGCCCGTCACCCACGCCGCTGCCACCTCACGTCCGGGCCCTGCCGTTCCGGGCCCGGACCCAGCTTTTCACAGCGGGGCGGCAGCTCCGCCGACAGCTCCGGGCGGGCTCCGTCAGCAGCCGTCGTATCCGGCCGTGGGCATGGAGAGCCTGCGGTGCACACCGGCCTTCGTGCGGGCGCTGTAGCGCGGCTCGTCGAGACCGGCGATCTCCAGGCGCACACCGCGCCGCTCACACTCCTCGGTGAAGCGCGGCACCGAGGCGACGGCCCGTGCGAGCACCCGGTCGTTGGGTGCGACGAAGAGTTCGACCTGGCCGTCCTCGATGTCGGCCCAGAGCGCCCGGTGGTCGGGGCGCAGTCCGTACAGGCGCAGCTGCCGGGTGACGACGTAGCCCTTGCCGGCGGCCCAGCGGGCGCACATGTCGTGCTGACTGCGGGTGTCCACGAGGAACGGGTCGCTGTCGAGTTCCTCCAGCGGCGTGAGACTGGCGATGGCTGCCACTCGTACGTCCCCCATGGCCGTTCCCCCCGTGCTAGGCGTTCTGCGACCCTACTCCCCCGATTCCCGCACAAGAAGGCGCATGTCAGGACGGGAGGAGTGCACGGGAGCAGGTGCGCCGGCCGCCGGCGGCGGGGCGGGCGGCGCACCTGGCCGCAGCGGTCAGCCGTCCAGGGAGGTCATGACGTGCTTGATCCGGGTGTAGTCCTCGAAGCCGTAGGCGGAGAGGTCCTTGCCGTAGCCGGACTTCTTGAATCCGCCGTGCGGCATCTCGGCGACGAGCGGGATGTGGGTGTTGATCCACACACAGCCGAAGTCGAGGTTCTTGGACATCCGCATGGCACGGGAGTGGTCCTTGGTCCACACCGACGAGGCCAGGGCGTACTCCACGCCGTTCGCCCACTCCAGCGCCTGGGCCTCGTCCCTGAACGACTGGACGGTGATGACCGGTCCGAAGACCTCGTGCTGGATGATCTCGTCGTCCTGCTTGAGGCCGGAGACGACGGTCGGGGCGTAGAAGTAGCCCTTCTCGCCGACCCGGTGACCGCCCGCCTCGACCTTGGCGTGGGCGGGGAGCCGCTCGATGAAGCCGCTGACCTGCTTCAGCTGGTTGGCGTTGTTGAGCGGACCGTAGAGCACGTCCTCGTCGTCCGGCTGCCCGGTCTTCGTGTCGGCGGCGGCCTTGGCGAGGGCCGTGACGAACTCGTCGTGGATGGACTCGTGGACCAGGACGCGGGCCGCGGCCGTACAGTCCTGGCCGGCGTTGAAGTAGCCGGCGACCGAGATGTCCTCGACGGCCTTGGCGATGTCGGTGTCCTCGAACACGACGACCGGAGCCTTCCCGCCGAGCTCCAGGTGGACCCGCTTGACGTCCTTCGCCGCCGACTCGGCGACCTGCATGCCGGCCCGCACCGAACCGGTGATGGAGGCCATCGCCGGGGTCGGGTGCTCGACCATCGCGCGGCCCGTGTCACGGTCGCCGCAGATGACGTTGAAGACGCCCTTGGGCAGGATCTGCCCGATGATCTCGGCGATCAGCACGGTGGACGCCGGGGTGGTGTCGGACGGCTTGATGACGACGGTGTTGCCGGCGGCGAGCGCCGGGGCGAACTTCCAGACGGCCATCATCATCGGGTAGTTCCACGGCGCGACCTGCGCGCAGACGCCGACCGGCTCACGGCGCACGATGGAGGTCAGCCCCTCCATGTACTCGCCGGCCGAACGGCCCTCCAGCAGCCGGGCGGCCCCCGCGAAGAAGCGGATCTGGTCGACCATCGGCGGGAGTTCCTCGGTCCGGGTGAGCCCGACCGGCTTGCCGGTGTTCTCGGACTCGGCCGCGATGAGGTCCTCGGCGCGCTCCTCGAACGCGTCCGCGATCTTCAGCAGCGCGCGCTGGCGCTCGGCGGGCGTGACGTCGCGCCAGGCGGGGAAGGCAGCGGCGGCGGCATCCATGGCGGCATCGACATCGGCTGCTCCGGAGAGCGGTGAGGTCGCGTAGACCTCTTCCGTCACCGGGTTGACCACGTCGATGGTCCGCCCGTCGGCGGCGTCACGGAACTCTCCGTTGATGTAGTTGCGCAGACGGCGCACCTCGGTGGTCACAGCCGGCCCTCCTGCTCTGAAGTCCAATGGGTGAGACGTCCAGCGTAGTCGCTCGGGTAACGCTTTCGACATACCCAACCGCCGTGAACTTCGGATTCAGTGAGATCTGGCCCTCTCAACAACGAATTTCATCGATTGAGGGTTGCGAGACAGACGAGTCCCGGTGCACAGTGACTCCGTGGCCAGTCGCAGCGCAGACTCCAGGACCGGGAACGGATCGTCCCCAGCGGTCGATGCCGTGTCCCTCGCAATCATCGAACAGCTCCAGGAGGACGGGCGTCGTCCGTACGCCGCGATCGGCAAGGCCGTCGGCCTCTCCGAGGCGGCCGTGCGCCAGCGCGTCCAGAAGCTGCTCGACCAGGGCGTGATGCAGATCGTCGCCGTCACCGACCCGCTCACCGTGGGGTTCCGACGGCAGGCGATGGTCGGGATCAATGTCGAGGGCGACCTCGACCCGGTCGCCGAAGCCCTGTCGGCCATGGCCGAGTGCGAGTACGTGGTGATGACCGCGGGCTCCTTCGACCTGATGGTGGAGATCGTCTGCGAGGACGACGACCACCTGCTGGAGACGATCAGCAAACGCATCCGGGCCATTCCCGGCGTGCGCTCCACCGAGAGCTTCGTCTACCTCAAGCTCAAGAAGCAGACCTATATGTGGGGAACCCGATAGCCGTGAGCAAGGACCTCAGCCGGACCGCGTACGACCACCTGTGGATGCACTTCACCCGCATGTCGGACTACGAGAACGCGCCCGTTCCCACCATCGTGCGTGGCGAGGGCACCTACATCTTCGACGATCAGGGCAAGCGCTACCTCGACGGGCTGTCCGGCCTGTTCGTGGTCAACGCCGGCCACGGCCGGCACGAGCTCGCCGAGGCCGCGTACAAGCAGGCGCAGGAGCTGGCCTTCTTCCCGGTGTGGTCCTACGCCCACCCGAAGGCCGTGGAGCTGGCCGAGCGCCTCGCCGACTACGCGCCGGGCGACCTCAACAAGGTCTTCTTCACCACCGGTGGCGGCGAGGCCGTCGAGACCGCGTGGAAGCTGGCGAAGCAGTACTTCAAGCTCAAGGGCAAGCCGACCAAGTACAAGGTCATCTCGCGCGCGGTCGCCTATCACGGCACCCCGCAGGGCGCGCTGTCCATCACCGGCCTGCCGGCTCTCAAGGCACCCTTCGAGCCGTTGGTCCCCGGCGCGCACAAGGTGCCGAACACCAACATCTACCGCGCCCCGCTGTTCGGCGACGACCCCGAGGCCTTCGGCCGCTGGGCCGCCGATCAGATCGAGCAGGAGATCCTCTTCGAGGGCGCGGACACCGTCGCGGCCGTCTTCCTGGAGCCCGTACAGAACGCGGGCGGCTGTTTCCCGCCCCCGCCCGGCTACTTCCAGCGCGTGCGCGAGATCTGCGACAAGTACGACGTGCTGCTCGTCTCCGACGAGGTCATCTGCGCCTTCGGCCGGCTCGGCACGATGTTCGCCTGCGACAAGTTCGGCTACGTGCCGGACATGATCACCTGCGCCAAGGGCATGACCTCGGGCTACTCGCCGATCGGCGCCTGCATCATCTCTGACCGGCTCGCCGAGCCGTTCTACGAGGGCGACAACACCTTCCTGCACGGCTACACCTTCGGCGGCCACCCGGTCTCCGCCGCGGTGGGCCTCGCCAACCTCGACATCTTCGAGCGCGAGGGCCTCAACCAGCACGTCCTCGACAACGAGAACGCCTTCCTCACCACGCTGCAGAAGCTGCACGACCTGCCGATCGTCGGTGACGTCCGCGGCAACGGCTTCTTCTACGGCATCGAGCTGGTGAAGGACAAGGTCACCAAGGAGACGTTCAACGACGAGGAGACCGAGCGCGTCCTGTACGGCTTCCTCTCCAAGGCGCTGTACGACAACGGCCTGTACTGCCGGGCCGACGACCGCGGCGACCCGGTCGTCCAGCTCGCCCCGCCGCTGATCTCCGACCAGTCCACGTTCGACGAGATCGAGGGCATCCTGCGGTCCGTCCTGACGGAGGCCTGGACGAAGCTCTGACCGACCGTCCGGCCGAATACTCGATCGACTGCTCGACCGAGCCCGGCTTGACCACCGCTTGACCGTCCCCCGATGGTCCGTCAGCGGTCATTTCATACGGTCCACGCGGCCCGGATGCGCCCAATCGAGTGGGAAGAAGCGCACCCGGGCCGCGTGCTGTGCGCACACCGCGGTCCGAATCCTTACGGTGCCGAGTGACCGATCGGCCCCGCCTTCGTTCCCCCGTACGGGGGAACGGGATATCTGATCTGAACCGAGGTGTACGCCATGGTGGCCCCGCCGGACAACGACGTGATCTGGGCGCGTTCCCTGCACCACTCCCACAACGGCTCGCCCGCGCTCGGCGGGGTGTCCCTGGGGATCCGTGACGGCGAGATCCTCGCCGTGACCGGCCCGCGCGGCAGCGGCAAGACGACCCTGCTGCACTGCCTGTCCGGCCAACTGGTGCCCTCCCAGGGCGAGGTGTGGTTCAACAGCGTCCCCGTCCACACCATGGGCCCCCGGCTGCGCGAACGGCTCCGGCGCGACAAGTTCGGCTGGATCGCCCCCGAGCCCCAGCTCGTCCCCGAGCTGAACACCTGGGAGAACACCGCCCTGCCGCTGCTGCTGCGCGGCGTCTCGCACCGGGAGGCCAAGAAGGCCGCCATGGAGTGGCTGGAGCGCCTGGACATCGGCATGTGCGCCAGGAAGCGCCCGCACACCCTGCAGCAGAGCCAGCGGCAGCGGATCTCGGTGGCCCGCGCGCTGACCACCGCCCCCGCGGTGATCTTCGCCGACGAGCCGACCGCGACCCTGCACCGCACCGACCGCACCCATGTGCTGCGCACGCTGACCAGCGCGGCCCGCACGCACGGCATCACGGTCGTCCTCGCCACGCACGACGCGGAGATCGCCGCACTCGCCGACCGTGCGGTGCCGCTGCTGGACGGGCGCCGGGTCGCCACGGTCGCCCTGCCCGCCGAGACCGACACGAAGGGCCGCGCGGCGTGCTCGCTCTCCGTCTAGCCCGCGGTTCCCATCCACTGGTCCTGATGCGGCGGCTGCTGGTCGCGGCCGCCTCCGCCGGGGTCGGCTTCCTCCTGCTGTGCACCCTGGGGTACGCCTCCGGGCACCCGGCGCACTCCGCCGGCTCCGTGCTGCGGCTGCTGTGGTGCTTCGTCCCGCTGGCCGCCACCGTGCAGTTCGCGGTCGCGGTGGCCCGTACGGACCCGAGCACCCGCCCGCGCGCGGGACTGTCCGCCGTCGGCCTCGGACCGGTCCGGCTCAGTGTGCTCGCCGCGGTCTCCACCGCCGTCTCGTGCACCCTCGGCTCCATGGTGGCGCTGCTCTTCTTCCTCCATCTGCGCGGCGATCTGACGGGGCTGCCCTTCGACGGCGCCGCTGCCGCCCTGCTGGGCGCGGACGCGTCGCTGCCGCTGGCCGCGGTCGTACTCCTGCTGACGCTCGTGCCCGCCGCGGCGGCGACGGCGAGCGCGGTGGCACTGCGCGCCCGCCCGGTGCGGACCGCCGGTGTGCAGGACGGTACGCAGGATCTGGTGCCGGACGAGCACATCCCGGCCCCCGCCGCGCCGCCGACCGGACTGCCTTGGGGCGTCGCCCTGACCGCCGCCGGCCTCGCGGTCGAGGCGTACGCGAACCGCGGCTCGACCGGCAGTCCGTTCCCGCTCCCCGGAAAGCTCGACTCCACCCCGGCCTGGGTCCTGGTCGGGTGGACACTGACGGCGATCGGCCTCGCCACGGCCGGCCCCGGCCTGGCCTACCTCGCCGGACGGCTGCTCCAGGCAGTGCGCCCCGGAGCCGTACGGCTGCTGGCCGGCCGGGTGCTGATGGACGAGGCGCGCCGGATCGGCCGTCCGCTGGGCGTCGTCTGCGCGGTGCTCTCGGCGGTCATCGCCGCCTTCGCGCTGTACGGGACGGGCCCCCGGCCCTTCGGACCGCTCACCGCGCTCGGTGCCGTCCTCGTCATCGGCTGCACGACGGCGACGCTGCTGACATCCGCGCTGGAGGCGAGGCAGGCCCGCGCGGAAATGGCACAGGCACTGCTGCGGCTCGGCGCCCCGGCCTCGGCGCTGCGGGCCGCCACGGCGTTGCGCGCCGCCGCACTGCTGCTCGTGTTCGCGCCGCTGACCTGGGCCATCGCCGAGCTGGCCGCGCTGCCGCTGACCGGCTGACGGGGCGTCGCCCGGCGGCCCGGCGCCCGGTCGGGCCCGGCTGCCGGGCCGCCGCGAACCCGGCCGGAAGCCGGTCCGTAGCATGAGGGCGTGGAGAATCCGGACGAGAGCTTTCCCGCCCCCGGCGCCGAGATCGAGTCGCTCGCCGCCTTCGACGAGGCGGTCGCCGCCGGCTCACTGGCCGGGCACCGCGTCCAGTCCGTCGATCTGACGGACCGGACTGCCGCCCTGCTCGCCGCCGACACATCGGGCGCCGTCTTTCTCGGCTGCCCGATGGAGCCCGACGCGGCGACGAAGGCACGGGCCGACGGCGCGTTCGTCTTCCCTCCGGTACCCGGTCTTCCCTTCGACCCGTACCGAGGTCTGCTCTACTCCCCCGACGCGCTCTACGACGGGCTGGCGAAGGGCGGTTACGAGACCACCCCCGACGCCCTCGCCTACCGCTGGTTCCAGCGGACCCGGTCCAACGGTGACGCGTTCGCATCGATGCTGCGCGCGCTCCACGACGACGCGGTCTCCGACGCGCTGGACGAACTCCTTGTCGGGGCGCGCGTGGTCGGCGTGATGGGCGGTCACGCGACGGCCCGGGGCAGCGATGCGTACGCGGCCGCGGCCCGTCTCGGCCGGACTCTGGCCCGCAGCGGTCTCACGGTCGCCACCGGCGGCGGACCGGGTGCGATGGAGGCGGCGAACCTCGGCGCCTACGCGGCGCCGCACCCCGACGCGATGCTGGACAAGGCCTGCGAACTCCTCGCCGGTGTGCCCTCGTTCAGCCCTTCGGTCTCCGACTGGGCGCTGGCTTCCTTCGCCGTGCGGGAGCGGTGGCCGGACGGCGGCGACTCGGTGTCGATCCCCACCTGGTTCTACGGACACGAGCCGCCGAACCCGTTCGCCGATCACATCGCCAAGTACTTCGCCAACGCCCTGCGCGAGGACGGGCTGCTGGCCCGCTCGACCGCGGGCGTGATCTTCCTTCCGGGCGCGGCCGGCACCGTCCAGGAGATCTTCGACAGCGCCACCCCGAACTACTACGGTTCACGCGGGGAGCCGGTCCCGATGGTGCTGGTCGGCCGGGAGCACTGGACCCGGGAGCTGCCCGCGTGGCCCCTGCTGCGGGCACTCGCCGCGGACCGGCCGATGGAGTCCCGTATCGCGCTTGTCGACACGGTGGAGGAGGCGCCCGGGGAGCTCGCCAGGCTGTCGGCGAAGTAGCCGGGGCGGGGGCGCTGTTCACCGCTCACCCTCCTCCGTGCCCCGGCTCATCGGCCAGCAGCCCCGCCAGCCGCTCGTACGTCCCGTCCCAGCCCCACTCCGCCCGCACCCGGTCGCGCCCCTTCTCCCCCATCGCGGCGGCGGTGTCGCGGTCCTGGAGGAGGGCGATGAGCCGGTCCGCGATGGCCGGCACGTCCCGCCCGTCGACCAGGTGCCCGGTCACCCCGTCGCACACCGTGTCGGCCGCACCGCCCGAGTCCCCGGCCAGTACCGGCAGTCCCGCCGCTGCGGCCTCCAGGAACACGATGCCGAGGCCCTCCACCTCCAGGCCCCGGCGCCTGGTGCGGCACGGCATCGCGAAGACATCGGCCGCCGCGAAGAACCCCGGCATCGACGCGTGCGGATGCCCGCCTGCCAGGACAACCGCGTCGGCGAGCCCGGCCGCGTCCGCCGCACGGCGCAGGGAGCGTGCGCCGGGGCCGTCGCCGACCAGCAGCAGGGTCGTTCCCGGCACCGCCCGCCTGACCTCCGGCAGCGCGCGTACCAGCATGTCCTGGCCCTTGCGGCGGACGAGCCGCGCGGCGCAGAGGACCACCGGCCGGTCGTTCAGCCCGTATCGCCGGCGGACCGCGCTCTCCCCCGGGCTCGCGCGGAAGGCGTCGGCGTCCACCCCGGGCACCAGGCGCACCATCCGGCGCGCGGCCACCGGTCCGACGGCGGCGGCGATCGGCAGCCGGGTCGCCTCCCCGAGATGGGTGACGGTGTCCGTGACCGCCCCGATCCGCCGCAGGAGCGAACGGGCGCCCGGGGCGCGCGCCCACCACACCTCGTGGCCGTGAGTGGTGGCCACGATCCGCCGCACCCCGGCCTCCCGGCGCAACCGGTCCGCCATCAGGGCCAGCGGCGCGGCCGCGCCGAACCAGACGCGGTCGCAGCCGTACCGCCGGGCCAGAGCGGCGGCCCGGCCCGCGACGCGCGGCGTGGGCAGCAGCGTCCGGGCCCGGTCGCGGATCACCGGATAGGGCAGCGCGGCGTCGTGCACGGCGGCGCCGGGCTCGGACGAGGTGTAGACGACCACGGAATCGGCGGGAAAGCGGCTGGTCATCGCATGGACGAACGTCTCTATGCCGCCCTGGCGGGGCGGGAAGTCGTTGGTGACGACGAGAGTGCGGGCCATCGGGGCGTTCCTCCGAGGTCGGGTCGGATCGGGCCGCTGCGCTGCGCCCGGCCGCGTTGCGACGCGGCCCAGACGGCCAGGACCAGCGGATATACGAGGTAGCCGAAGCGGGTGGCGGGCATGAGGGCGGTGGCGAGGCCCAGCCCGAGGGCCAGCCGCAGTGCGGCGGCGGGCGCCGTGCCGGGTGGCCGGACGACCAGCGAACCGGCCACTGCCAGAGCGCAGCAGAGGAGCAGCACGAGGGCGACAGTCCGGCCTCCGGGCAGCCCGGCGGCGAGCAGATGTCCGGGGAAGGGGGTGGCGGCCGGTGACACGGCGTCGGTCAGGCCGAGCGGGTAGTCGACGACGTGCGTGCCGAAGGACCCCGGATCGCGGAGTGCCGCCGGGAGCACCAGTACGGCGGTGGTGAGCACCGCCACGAGGGCGCACCGCAGCGGCGCACCGCGCCCGGCGGTGCCGCCCCGGCGCATCGACATCAGGAGCACGACGGCTACGGGCAGCGCGGGCCAGGCCGTCCACTTGAGGGCGGCGGCCAGCCCGGTCACCAGTCCGGCGGCGACCGGCCTGTCCCGTCCGGCCAGTGAGAGGCCCAGGCACATGAGCCCGGCCACCGGAAGGTCGACGCCACCCACCGCCAGCGGCAGGGCGACGAGGGGGCAGGCTGCCAGCGGGAGCAGCGGCGGTCGCCTGGCGCAGAGTGCGAGTGCCCCGAGGAAGACGGCTCCGGTCCACAGCCGGGGATCGGTCAGCGGGCCCGCACCGAGGAGGGCGTGCGGAATCCCGAAGACCGCCATCGCGGGGAGGTAGGGGTCGAAGTCCGCCACCACCACGGGATCGGGGGCGTACGGAGAACCGGTCGTCAGCAGCAACTGCGCCGAGTGCGCGACGACTTCCACCTCCAGCTGGGCCCGGCCCATGAGCACGAGGACCAGCAGCGGCAGCCCCACCGCGCCGGTGGCCGCGAGCGCGGCCGCCGTACGGCGCCGCCCTCGGGCGGCCGGCCACACCGCGCTCGCGTATCCGACGGCGGCCGACGCACCCCAGATCCGGTGCGGGGCAAGTCCGGAGCACAGCGCGAGGAGCAGGGCCGCCGCGGCGCAGCCGGCCCACCCGGCCGCGCCGCGCCGCGGACCGGGACCGAACAGGGCCGCGCAGGCTCCGCGTTGCGAGAGGGGTACGGTCCCCGCGGCCGCCGCGGGACCTGCTGTTACGTCCATGAACCGAGGCTAGGAACGCGGCTCCCACGGCACGTCACACCGGAATCCGGTGTTCGCTCTCAACCCGTGGCATGAGACGCGGCGGGGAATTCCACCCCTGCTCCGATGCGCCGACGGCCTCCCGTGCCGAACAATCCTGGGTATGAACAGCACGATCACGCCCCGCGCCCGGGTCCAGCGGGTGCGCCTGTGGGCGCGCCGGTGGGCGGCGGCGCCCGCGTACCCATGGCTGACCGGGGGTGCGCTGACGCTGTTCGCGGCGGGGGAGCTGATCGCCGTTCCGGGTTCGGTGATCACCACGTTCGGGGTGCTGGTCTGCACGGCCTCCCTGATGTGGCGGGGCACGCGGCCCGCCGTCGGCTTCCTGACCGTCGGCGCGGCCCTGCTGAGCTTCGGGACCGACGGCAACATGGCGTACGCGACCGTGGCCGGCACCCTGATCGGCAGCTACACGCTGGGCCGGCATCGCGTGCAGCACCCGGCCCTGCTCGTCGTCGGCGGTGCGCTGGCCTCGCTCACGGTCAACCTCGTGCACATCGACCGCTGGGCACGCGCCGGATCGCCGGGGCTGCCCATGATCCAGGGCACCGACCGGTTCAGTCTCGGGCTGTACGCCGAGACGCTGGCGCTGACGGTGGTGATCCTGGGAGCCGTGAGCATGGGCGACGCGGTGCGCGCACGCGAGGAGACCCGCAAGGAGCGGGCCGATGCCCAGTCCAGACTGCTGGTGATGGAGCGGCGGCAGGCGGCCGAGGCGGAACGGGCCGCCATCGCAAGGGAGCTGCACGACATGATCGCCCATTCCGTCTCCATGATCGCCGTGCAGGCGGAGGGGGCGACCTACACCACCCCGGGGCTGTCCCCGCAGGCCAGGGACGCCTTCCAGCAGATCGCGGGGACGGCGCGTGCCTCGATGAGCGAGCTGCGGCGGATGCTCGGAGTGCTGCGCACCGACCGGGAGCCGGGTACGGCGACGGCCCCGCAGCCGACACTGGCCGGGCTGAACGACCTGGTGGAGCAGCACCGGGCGGTGGGGGGCACGGCCGAGCTGCGGATCAGCGGTGCGCAGCCGGAGCTGCCCCCGTCCTGGGAGCTGTCGGCCTTCCGCATCGTGCAGGAGGCACTGACGAATGTGCGCCGCCATGCCCCGGGGGCCCGGGCGGTGGTGGAGCTCGTCTACGAGAGCGGTCTGCTGGCCGTCCGGATCGGTGACGACGGGCCGGGGCCCCGCGCCCCGCTGGGCGAGGGCACCGGCCACGGACTGGTCGGGATGAACGAGCGGGCCGCGCTGCTCGGTGGCAGGCTCACCGCGGGCCGGGGCCCGGGCGGCGGCTTTCTCGTCGAGGCGGAGCTGCCGTGGTGATCCGGGTGATGGTGGCCGATGACCAGGCCGTCGTACGGACCGCGTTCGCCGGACTGCTCGCCACCCAGCCGGACATCGAGGTGGTGGGCGAGGCGGAGGACGGGACCGCGGCTGTCCGGATGGCCGCCGAGCACCGCCCCGATCTGGCGCTGCTCGACATCCGGATGCCGGGGCTGAACGGCATCGACGCGGCGCGCGAGATCATCGCGGGCTCCGGCGGTGCGACCAGGGCGCTGATGCTGACGACGTTCGGGCTCGACGAGTACGTGTACGACGCGCTGACGGCGGGGGCCAGCGGATTCCTGCTGAAGGACGCGACGTTCCCCGAACTGCTGCACGCGGTACGGGTGGTGGCCGAAGGCCAGGCGCTGCTCTCCCCGGACATCACCGGCCGGCTGATCGCGGAGTTCACCCGCCAGCGGGTCGCCGCTCCGCCCGCGCGCTCCGTCGAGGGTCTGACCACACGGGAGGTGGAGGTGCTCGTCCTGATCGCCCGGGGTCTGTCGAACGCCGACATCGCGGACCGGCTCACCATCACCGCCCACACGGTCAAAACGCATATCAACCGGCTGTTCGCGAAGATGGAGCTGCGGGACCGGGCGCAGGCGGTGATCCTCGCGTACGAACTGGGGCTGGTCGTGGCCGGGACCGGCGCGGGCCGGTCCCGGCCCACGGAGCCCGGCGCGGGCCGGTGAGCCCGACGCGGGCCGGTGAGCCGCGACCGGTCACAGCACGGCGGGCAGCACGACACTCTCCGACGCGTCGAAGGTGACGCCGACGACGGCGCCCTCGTCCGGTGTGCCGCGCAGCGGGCACTCGGCGTCCAGGGCCGGTCCGTGCTCGGGGTGCAGCTTCACGGCGACGTGGTTGCCGCGGAAGGTGCGCGCGGCCACGGTGCAGCGCAGACCGCCCTCCGGGTCGCCGATCAGTACCCCGGCCGGCCGCACCAGCAGATCGCAGGCCCCCTGCGGTGATCCGGCGGGCACCGGGACCTTGCCCCAGTCCGTATCGGCGGCCTCGCCGGTGACCGTCGCCTCCACCACGTTGTCGAAGCCGAGGAAGCGGGCGACGAAGGCCGATGCGGGACGCTGCCAGACCTCCAGGGGGGTGCCCACCTGGGCGATGCGTCCGTCACGCATCACGACGACACGGTCGGCCAGCGCGAAGGCCTCGCCCTGGTCGTGGGTGACGGCGAGCACGGTGGTGCCCAGCCGGGCGAACAGGGTGCGCAGTTCGACGACGAGGCGTTCGCGCAGGCTGCGGTCCAGCTGGCCGAGCGGCTCGTCCAGCATCAGCAGCTTGGGGCGGGGTGCGAGCGCGCGCGCCAGGGCGACACGCTGCTGCTCGCCGCCGGAGAGCGCGGCAATGGCCCGCCGCTCGGCGCCGGGCAGCCCCACCAGATCGAGGAGTTCGGCGACCTTGCGGTCCTGTTCGCTCCGGCTCACCCCGTGCATCCGCAGTCCGAAGGCGACGTTGGCGCCGACGTCGCGGTGCGGGAAGAGCTGGTGGTCCTGGAACATCAGGCCGAGCCCGCGCCGGTGCACCGGCACCCCGTCCTGGTCCGCGCCGTCGAGCAGGACCCGCCCGCCGTCCGGGTGCTGGAGTCCGGCGACCACCCGCAGCAGCGTCGACTTCCCGCTGCCGCTCGGCCCCAGCACGCAGACGATCTCGTGCTCGGCGACTTCCAGGTCGACCGCGTCGAGCGCCGTCCGGTCGCCGAAGCGCACGCCGGCCGATTCGAGTGTCAGCATCGTGTCAGCATCCCTAGAACTCTCCGGATCGGTCGGTGCGGATACGTTCGAGCAGCAGCAGCGAGAGGGCGCAGACGAGCATCAGAATGGTGCTGAGGGCCATCGCCTGGCCGTAGTTGAGATCCCCTGACCGCCCCAGCAGCCGTGCGACGGCGACCGGGAGCGTCGGGTTGTCGGGCCGTGCGATGAACACCGTGGCGCCGAACTCACCGAGCGACACGGCGAACGCGAAGCCCGCCGCGACCAGCAGTGCCCGGCGCACCAGCGGCAGGTCCACCTCGCGCCAGGCCCGCAGCGGTGAGGCGCCGAGCACCGCGGCCGCCTCCCGCAGCCGCCCGTCCACGGCACGCAGGACCGGCAGCATGGTCCGCACGACGAACGGCACCCCGACCAGCGCCTGGGCGAGCGGCACCAGGATCCAGGAGGTCCGCAGGTCCAGCGGCGGTCTGTCCAGGGTGATCAGGAAGCCGAAGCCGACGGTGACGGCGGAGACCCCGAGCGGCAGCATCAGCAGGGCGTCGAAGCCCCTGACCAGCCGCCCGGCCCGCCTGGTCAGCGCCGCCGCGGCCAGGCCCCCGACGACCAGGGCGATGGCCGTCGCGGCCAGGGCGTAACTCAGCGAGTTCCAGATCGCTTCGAGCGGCGCGACGAGGAACGTCCCGCTGTTCGCATCCGCCGACGCCAGCGCCCGGTAGTAGGCGAAGCCGTGGCCGCCGGACAGGTCCAGCGAGCGCTCCACCAGTACGCCGAGCGGCAGCAGTATCAGCACCAGCACGGTCAGCAGGACGCCTGCGAGCAGCGCCCACTGGCCCGCGCCGCGCGGCCTGCGGGCGGTCTGCGCCGGGTCGACCAGCTTCAGGGCGGTCTCCCTGCGCCGTACGGTCCAGGCGTGCACGGCGAGGATCGCGCCGACCGCGACGAACTGCACCAGCGTCAGCACGGCGGCCGTGGGCAGGGCGAGCAGCTGTGCGGTCTGCCGGTAGATCTCCACCTCCAGCGTGGAGAATCCGGGGCCGCCGAGGATCTGCACGACGCCGAAGGAGGTGAAGGTGAAGAGGAAGACCATCAGCGCAGCGGCAGCCAGGGCAGGGGCCAGCGCCGGAAGGGTGACGCGCCGCCAGGCGGCGAACCGCCCGGCGCCCAGGACCCGTGCGGCCTCCTCCTGGCGGGGGTCGAGCTGCGACCAGAGCCCGCCGACGGTACGCACGACGACGGCGTAGTTGAAGAACACATGGGCCAGCAGGATGGCCCACACCGTGGTGTCGAGCCGCACTCCCCACAGCTCGTCGAGCAGGCCGCCGCGTCCCAGCAGCGCCAGGAACGCGGTGCCCACGACGACGGTCGGCAGCACGAACGGCACCGTCACGACCGCCCGCAGCAGTTGCTTGCCCGGGAAGTCGAACCGGGCGAACACATAGGCGCCCGGCAGTGCGATCAGCAGCGTCAGCGCGGTCGAGGCGAGCGCCTGCCAGAGGGTGAACCAGAGGACGTCCTGAATGTCCGGCCGGGTGAGCACCTCGCCGAACCGGCCGAACTGCCAGACCCCGTCGGCCTTGAGCCCGCGTCCGACGATCGCGACGACGGGATAGGCGAAGAACAGCGCGAAGAAGGCGACGGGCACGGCCATCAGGCCGAGCCGCACCGCGCTCCCGCGCCGCGCCCGGGCGCGTGCGCCCTTCCCGCCCGCGCCCGGTCCGCGTACGGGAGTCTTCGCTACTTCACTACGAGCGAGGACCATGACTGGACCCACTGCTCACGGTTCTTGGCGATCGTGTCCGGGGCGACGGTCGTCGGCTTGTCGACAACTGCGCCGAACTTCGTGAAGAGGTCAGGCACCTTCGCCCCCTTGGTCACCGGGCTGACGAACATGTTGAGCGGCATGTCCTCCTGGAACTTCTTGCCGATCAGGAAGTCCAGCAGGGCCTTGCCGCCCGCCTCGTTCTTCGCACCGTCCAGCAGACCGGCGAACTCGATCTGGCGGAAGCACGTCCCGGTGGCGACCCCGGTCGGGGCGGTCTTCGGCTTCGGGTCCGCGTACAGCACCTCGACGGGCGGGCTGGAGGCGTAACTGACGACGAGCGGCCGGTCGGCCTTGGCCTTCCTGCCGCCCGCGGAGCCGGAGAACTCCTCGTTGTACGCCTGCTCCCAGCCGTCGACGACCTTGACGCCGTTGTTCTTCAGCTTCTTCCAGTAGTCCTGGTAGCCGTCCTGCCCGTAGGTGGCGACGGTACCGAGGAGGAAGCCGAGGCCGGGCGACGAGGTCGCGGCGTTCTCGGTGACGAGAAGGTCCTTGTACGCGGGCTTCGCCAGATCGGCGAAGGACGTCGGCGGCGCCAGCTTCTTGTCGGCGAAGTACTTCTTGTCGTAGTTGACGCAGATGTCACCGGTGTCGACCGGGGTGACCCGGTGCTTCTCCGCGTCCAGCTGCACGTCGGCTGCGACCTGGTCGATGCCCTTGGCCTTGTACGAGGTGAACAGGCCGTTGTCGAGGGCGCGCGAGAGCAGGGTGTTGTCGACGCCGAAGAACACGTCGCCGCGGGGCGAGCCCTTGGTCAGGATCTCCTGGTTGAGGGCCGCGCCCGCGTCCCCGCTCTTCAGCACCTTGACCGTGTAGCCGGTCTCCCGGGTGAACTCCTTCAGCACGCCCTTGGAGGCGTTGAAGGAGTCGTGGCTGACGAGCGTGACGGTCTTGGAGCCGGAGCTCCCGGTACTTCCTGAACCGGACGCCGAGTCGTCGGAGCTTCCGCATCCGGCGAGCGCGGTGGCGCCGAGCGCGGCGGCGACGGCCGTCACCGCGATCTTCTGGGTGGTGCTCATGTGATTCCTCCTGGGATGACCAGGAAGAGACGCGGCCCTGCCCGCACCGGCGGAGAACCGGAAGCGGGCAGGGCGCAACAGCTTGAGTAAGGTCCGAACTTCCTACCCGGAATGACCCGGGCGAGGTTCAGAGGGTCTGCGGCCAACCTGTCCTCGGTGCCGCACTCTCAGCGCTGTGGCGCTCCCCTGTCGGAATATTAAATTGATTTCGAGCCCAGGCTACACGGCCGATTTCGGCCTCAGCGCTCGGACGCCGCCAGCTGCCCGCAGGCCCCGTCGATCTCCTGGCCCCGGGTGTCCCGCACGGTCACCGGCACCCCGTGGGCGGCGATGGCCTCGACGAACGCCTTCTCGTCCTCGGGCCGCGAGGCGGTCCACTTCGAGCCGGGCGTCGGGTTCAGCGGGATGAGGTTGACGTGCACCCGCTTGCCCTTGAGGAGCCGGCCCAGCCGGTCACCGCGCCAGGCCTGGTCGTTGATGTCGCGGATCAGCGCGTACTCGATGGAGATGCGGCGTCCGGACTTCTCCGCGTACTCCCACGCGGCGTCCAGCACCTCGCGCACCTTCCACCGGGTGTTCACCGGTACGAGGGTGTCGCGCAGCTCGTCGTCCGGGGCATGCAGCGAGACGGCGAGCCGGCACTTGAAGCCCTCGTCGGCGAACCGCAGCATCGCCGGCACCAGGCCGACGGTGGAGACGGTGATCCCGCGCTGCGACAGCCCCAGCCCGTCGGGCTCGGGGTCGGTCAGCCGACGGATCGCGCCGACCACCCGGTTGTAGTTGGCGAGCGGCTCGCCCATGCCCATGAAGACGATGTTGGAGAGCCGCGCCGGGCCCCCCGGGACGTCGCCGTCGCGCAGCGCACGCATGCCGTCCACGATCTGGTGGACGATCTCCGCGGTGGAGAGGTTGCGGTCGAGACCGGCCTGCCCGGTGGCGCAGAACGGGCAGTTCATCCCGCAGCCCGCCTGCGAGGAAATGCACATCGTGACCCGCTCCGGGTAGCGCATCAGAACGGACTCGACGAGCGTCCCGTCATGCAGCTTCCACAGCGTCTTGCGGGTGGTGTCGTCGTCACAGCTGATGTGGCGGACCACGGACATCAGATCGGGGAACAGCGCCTCGGCGAGCTTGTCCCGCGATCCGGCCGGGATGTTGGTCCACTCCGACGGGTCGTGCGCGTACCGCGCGAAGTAGTGCTGCGAGAGCTGCTGCGCGCGGAAGGGCTTCTCGCCGGTCGCGGCGACGGCTTCCTTGCGCTCGGCGGGCGTGAGGTCGGCGAGGTGCCGCGGCGGCTTCTTGGCTCCGCGGGGCGCGACGAAAGTGAGTTCTCCGGGCTTAGGCATGGTTCTTCCAGTGTCGCAGACAGAACAGTGAGGGCCCGCCGCCCTGTGGACAACGGACCCTCACCGATAAAAACGCAGGTCAGAAGGGGTTCATCAGTCGATGATCAGCTGGAGCCGACGAAAATCACCATCAGCAGCCAGACCACCGGGGCGGTCGGCAGCAAGGAGTCCAGCCGGTCCATGATCCCGCCGTGTCCGGGAAGCAGCGTCCCCATGTCCTTGATCCCGAGATCGCGCTTGATCATGGACTCGCCCAGGTCACCGAGGGTGGCGCTGGCCGCGACCGCGAGGCCGAGCAGCAGGCCCTGCCACCAGGAACCGTCGTCGATCAGGAACTGCATGCACAGCGCACCGGCCGCCATGGCGAAGGCGACGGCTCCGAAGAGGCCCTCGCGGGTCTTCCCGGGGCTGATGCGCGGCGCGAGCTTGTGCTTGCCGAACCGCCAGCCGACGGCGTAGGCGCCGGTGTCACTGACCACGGTCAGCAGCAGGAAGGTCAGGACCCGCTGCGGCCCGTCGTCCGCCGTCAGGAGCATGGCGACGAACGTGGCCAGGAACGGCACGTAGAACGCGGCGAAGACTCCGGCCGTGACGTCCTTGAGGTAGCCCTCCGGCGGTTCGGTCATCCGCCAGACGAGTACCGCGAGGGCGGTCAGCGCCATGGCGGCCCAGGCGCCCTCGGCCCCTCGCGCGTAGCCGGCCACGACCATGGCCGCGCCACCGACCGCCAGAGGCACGAGCGGGGCCTTGATGCCCTTGCGCTCCTGCAGCCGGGAGGTGAGCTCCCAGAGACCGACGACGACGGCGACCACGATCACCCCGACGAAGACGGCCTTGACGATGAAGAGCGAGGCGACGACGACGGCACCCAGCCCCACGCCGACCCCTATGGCGGATCCGAGATCACGGCCCGCACGCTTCTTCTGCGGGGGTGGCGGCGGCGTGGACATGGGCTCCTGCGGCTTCTCGTCGCGGAACAGGGGGCCGCCGCTCAGGCGTCCGGCCCCCTGATCCCGGTCATCACGGCTCTCAGCGTCTCTACCTGCGTCGGGAACGTCCGGCACGATGGGCATGGGCCGAGTCTGCTGCGCGATATGCACATCGTATGCAGGACCCGCCGGAGCGGCCCGCATCTCGGGAGCGGCCCCGTGGCCGACGCCCTGCGGGGCGCCCCAGGAAGAGTCGTTCATCAGACTTCGAGCAGCTCGGCTTCCTTGTGCTTCAGCAGCTCGTCCACCTGCGCGACGTACTTCGCGGTGGTGTCGTCGAGCTCCTTCTCGGCGCGACGTACCTCGTCCTCGCCGGACTCCTTGTCCTTGACCAGCTTGTCCAGGGTCTCCTTCGCCTTGCGGCGGACGGCCCGGATCGAGATCTTGGAGTCCTCGGCCTTCGTCTTCGCGACCTTGATGTAGTCACGACGGCGCTCTTCGGTGAGATCGGGGAAGTTCACCCGGATGATATTGCCGTCGTTGCTCGGGTTGACCCCGAGGTCGGAGTCGCGGATCGCCTGCTCGATGTTGCGCAGCGCGGTCTTGTCGAACGGCGTCACGACGGCCATACGGGGCTCCGGCACCGAGAACGACGCCAGCTGGTTGATCGGGGTCAGCGCACCGTAGTAGTCGGCGACGATCTTGTTGAACATCGCCGGGTGCGCACGGCCGGTGCGGATCGCGGCGAAGTCCTCTTTCGCGACCACGACGGCCTTCTCCATCTTCTCCTCGGCCTCGAGGAGGGTTTCTTCGATCACCACGTGCTCCTGCGTGTCTTGAGTGGGCCCGGCGTGCTCGGGCCCGGCGGGTCCTGCGTCGCGTCCTCACCTGCACGGTGTCCGACCGGCAGGCCGTTGTCCATCATTCGGGGCCCTCCCGTGGACCCCGGGAACTCACCGGGTCTCCCCGGCTCGGTCCCCCGGTTCTCAGGCCCGGGTGCCCTGGTCACTCACGAGCGAGCCGATCTTCTCACCCTTGACGGCGCGGGCGATATTGCCCGCCGTCGTCAGTTCGAAGACGAGGATCGGCAGCTGGTTGTCGCGGCAGAGCGTGATGGCGGTGGCGTCGGCGACCTTGAGATCGCGGGCGAGCACCTCGCTGTACTCCAGCGCGTCGAACTTCACCGCTCCGGGGTTGGTCTTCGGGTCGGAGTCGTAGACCCCGTCCACGCCGTTCTTGCCCATCAGCAGGGCTTCGGCGTCGATCTCCAGGGCGCGCTGGGCCGCGGTGGTGTCGGTGGAGAAGTACGGCATGCCCATACCGGCGCCGAAGATGACGACGCGGCCCTTCTCCAGGTGCCGCACGGCGCGCAGCGGGATGTACGGCTCCGCGACCTGGCCCATGGTGATGGCCGTCTGGACGCGGGAGTCGATGCCCTCCTTCTCCAGGAAGTCCTGGAGCGCCAGGCAGTTCATGACCGTGCCGAGCATGCCCATGTAGTCGGACCGGGCCCGGTCCATACCGCGCTGCTGGAGCTCGGCGCCACGGAAGAAGTTGCCGCCGCCGATGACGATCGCGATTTCCGCACCGTCCCGGACGACCGCCGCGATCTCGCGTGCGATGGCGTGCACGACGTCGGGGTCGACGCCGAGACCCCCGCCGCCGGCGAACGCCTCCCCGGACAGCTTCAGCATGAAGCGTCCGGACACCTTGCCGTCGTCGCGCCTGTGGTCACCTGATGCGGCGTCCGCGCCCTTGTTCATGGAGATTCTCCTCGTGCACATACGAAGAAGGCCATTGCCGGTGGGTCGGATGTCCCTCAGCGGCAATGGCCTCCTCGTCAGATCTGCGGTCGTACGGCGGTGTGCGGCCGTCGACTGCACCAGACCCTATCGGGGTCCACCGTTTTTCGCGGACGGACTCAGATGCCGACCTTGATGCGCGCGAAGCGCTTCAGGGTGACACCGGCCTCGTCCAGGACCTTCTGGACGGTCTTCTTGTTGTCCAGCGCGTACGGCTGGCCGAGGAGGGTGGCCTCCTTGAAGAAGCCGTTGACGCGACCCTCGACGATCTTCGGGAGCGCGGCCTCGGGCTTGCCCTCGGCGCGCGTGGTCTCCTCGGCGACACGGCGCTCGGTCTCGACGATCTCGGCCGGGACGTCCTCGCGGGACAGGTACTTCGGCGCGAAGGCGGCGATGTGCTGGGCAAGGCCCTTCGCCAGGTCGGCGTCGGCCTTGTCGAGCTCGACCAGGACACCGATCTGCGGCGGCAGGTCGGGCATGGTGCGGTGCATGTACACGGAGACGTAGTCGCCGGTGAACTGCGCGAAGCGGTCCAGGACGATCTTCTCGCCGAGGTTGGCGTTGGCCTCGTCCACGTACGCCTGCACGGTCTTGCCGGGCTCGATCTCGGAGGCGAGGAGCGCCTCGATGTCGGCCGGGGAGGACGCGGCGACGTGAGCGGCGAGCGCGTTGGCGACGGCCTGGAACTTGTCACCCTTGGCGACGAAGTCGGTCTCGCACTTCAGCTCGAGCAGGACGCCGGACGTCTTGTCCTCGGAGACGACAGAGACGACCGCGCCGTTCTCGGCAGAACGGCCCTCGCGCTTGGCGACGCCCTTCTGACCCTTGATGCGGAGTGCCTCGACGGCTCCGTCGACGTTGCCGTCGGCCTCGTCGAGCGCCTTCTTGCAGTCCATCATGCCGGCGCCGGTGAGCTCACGGAGCTTCTTGACGTCAGCGGCGGTGTAGTTCGCCATGAGTCTGTATTTCTCTCTCGAAGTCTGAAAGATCTACGGGTGAACGGCGGGGGCGGTGCCTGCGCACCGACCCCCGCCGTCGTCAGCCGTGACGGGTGTCAGGCCTGCTCGCCGTCCGCGGCCGGAGCCTCGGTGGCGGGGGCCTCGGCGACGGGGGCCTCGGCGGCCGGCGTCTCGGTGGCGGGAGCCTCGGCAGCGGCCTCGGCCGGCGTCTCGGCGGCGTCCGCGACCTTCTCGGTCTCGGCGGAGGTCTGGACCTCGGCGTCGGCCTTCTTGTCGCCCTCGAGCAGGTCACGCTCCCACTCGGCGAGCGGCTCGCCGGCGGCCTTCTCGCCCGGCTTCGAGTCGCCGGTCGCAGCGCCGGAGCGGGCGATGAGGCCCTCGGCGACGGCGTCGGCGATCACGCGGGTGAGCAGGGTGACGGAGCGGATCGCGTCGTCGTTGCCCGGGATCTTGTAGTCGACCTCGTCGGGGTCGCAGTTGGTGTCGAGGATCGCGACGACCGGGATGTGGAGCTTGCGCGCCTCACCGACGGCGATGTGCTCCTTCTTGGTGTCGACGATCCAGACGGCGCTCGGCACCTTCTGCATCTCGCGGATACCACCGAGGGTCTTCTCCAGCTTGGCCTTCTCGCGGGAGAGAACCAGGAGCTCCTTCTTGGTGAGGCCGGAGGCGGCCACGTCCTCGAAGTCGATGAGCTCAAGCTCCTTCAGACGCTGAAGGCGCTTGTAGACGGTGGAGAAGTTGGTGAGCATGCCACCGAGCCAACGCTGGTTGACGTACGGCATGCCGACGCGCGTCGCCTGCTCGGCGATGGCCTCCTGGGCCTGCTTCTTCGTACCCACGAACATGATGGAGCCGCCGTGGGCGACGGTCTCCTTGACGAACTCGTAGGCGCGGTCGATGTACGACAGCGACTGGAGCAGGTCGATGATGTAGATGCCGTTGCGCTCCGTGAAGATGAAGCGCTTCATCTTCGGGTTCCAACGGCGGGTCTGGTGACCGAAGTGGACGCCGCTTTCCAGCAGCTCCCGCATCGTGACGACGGCCATGGCCGTACTCCTTGAGGTACTCGGTTATCGCGACCGCAGGTTTGCTGTCGCGCCTGACGCCCCGACGCGCCGTGCCACGAGGGACCGAGGGGCGCGGCCACCTCCGTTCTGAGGGAGATGGCGGGGCGTGCGAAGTCGACCCGGTGACCCGGATCGCCACAAGAAGTGTACGGGACCCGCCGAGTGCCGGGTGACGGCGCTGTCCACAACCGGCCGGTACTCCACAGATCTGCTCCATGATCCCCGTGAACCCGGCCGCCGGGGGACGGTTGTGCCATGCGAAACACATCTGACCGGGGCGGATCCCGGGTCCGGGCCGGGGCCCGCGGCGGACCGGACGGCAGGGCGCGCAGCGGGCCGGACAGCGGGCCGAGCCCTCTGCGGCGGGCGGCCTCGGCCGCCGCTGCGGTGCTGCTGGCGATGGGGTGGGGGTGGTGCGGGACGGCGGCCGCTGCCGCGGATCGGCCGCCGGCGTCCGGGGCCGCGCCGGCCCCGGTGGATCCGCCGGACCGCGCACGGGTCTGGCCGCTGGAGGGCCGGCCCGCGGTCGTACGGGGGTGGGAACCGCCCGCCACCGACTACGGGCGGGGGCACCGCGGGGTGGACCTCGCCGCCGGACCTGGCACGGCGGTGCTCGCCGCCGCTTCCGGCCGGGTCTCGTTCGCGGGCGGAGTCGCGGGGCGCGGGGTGCTGGCGATCGAGCTGGCCGGGACGGGTGATCCGCCGCTGCGGACCACCTACGAGCCGGTGCGCCCACTGGTCACGAAGGGGGACGAGGTGACCGCGGGACAGGTGGTGGCGGTCATGGCGGCGGGGCCGTTCCACTGCCCGTCCGGCTGTCTGCACTGGGGGCTGCGCCGCGCGGCGGCGTATCTGGACCCGCTGTCGCTGCTGCCGCCCTCGCTGCTGCGGCGCGGGCCGTCCCGGCTGCTGCCGGTGACCGGCGTACCCGGACCAGGGCCTTCGGCGGTGCCCCCGCCCGACACGGCCCCGGTCACCCGGGCGGCGCTGCCGGTCGGCGGCCCCGCCGCTCCCGCTCTGCTGCTGGGCCTCGCGCTGACGCGGCGGCACCAGTCCTGGCCACGGAGAACTTCGCCGGGAACGCGGGTCGCCTTAGGCGCTGGGCACCCGGCGGGCCCCGGGCGGCCGACCGCCACACCCGGCCCTACTACGGCTGCAGGTGCGCGGCGCGGGATGCGCCGGCGTCAGTCCTGTCCGCCGGGGGCCGCGCCCCGGACGCCGCGGAGGATCATGGCGACGGCGGTGTCCGCGATCACGTCGGGCTCCTCCGCCACACTCAGTTCGATACGTCGCACCGCGGCGTCCACCGAGCCCTGCAGCAGCATGGCCGCCAGCCGGGGCTGCTCGTGGCCGAGGTCGCCGAGCGCCTCGACGATCATGGCGATCAGCCCGCCGTGCGCGGCGCGGATCTTCTCCCGGGCGCCCGCGTCCAGCTCGCTCGCGGAGATCGCGACGACAGCCCGGTGGCGCCGGTCCCCGACGAGATCGAGCTGCCGTCGTACGTACGCCTCGATCTTCTCCTCCGGCGTCCCCGCACGCTCCATGGCGTTCTCCACCTCGGCCGCCCAGACGGGGAAGTCGACGGCGCAGAGCTCCTCGACGACGGCGGCGCGGGAACGGAAGTACTCGTAGACGGAGGACCGGGCGAGGCCCGTGCGCTCGGCGAGGGCGGGGAAGGTCAATGCCTCCGTGCCACCCTCGGACAGCAGGGAACGCGCTGCGTCCAGGAGGGCGCCGCGCTGCATGGTCCGGTGCTCGGCCACGGAGGCCGCTCGAATCCTGGGCACGCGTCCACTCTACGGCGGGCGGTGCCCGGGAGGGGGCGGGTGGTCCCGATCGATGTCCGGAGCAGAGCCTGCCGGGTGTCGCCCGCAGCTGGTCTCAGCGCCCGGCGTCGGCCAGTTTCGCGCGCAGCTGCAGCACCGACTTGGTGTGGATCTGGCTGACCCGGCTCTCGGTGACCCCGAGGACGTTGCCGATCTCGGCGAGGGTGAGGCCCTCGTAGTAGTAGAGCGTGACGACCGTCTTCTCGCGGTCGGGGAGGGTGTTGATCGCCCGGGCGAGCAGCCTTCTGAGCTCACGGCCCTCGGCCACTTCCACCGGATTGTCGGCGGCGGTGTCCTCGAGCGTGTCCATCAGGCTCAGCCGGTCGCCGCCCTCGCCGCCCACATGCAGCAGCTCCTCCAGGGCGACCACATTGGCCAGCGACAACTGGCTGAAAACCGCGTGCAGTTCCTCCAGCCCGATCTCCATCTCCGCAGCGACCTCCGCCTCCGACGGGGTGCGCCGCAGCCGCGCCTCCAGCGTGGCGTAGGCGCGCTCGACCGCCCGCGCCTTCTGGCGTACGGAGCGCGGGATCCAGTCCAGCGCCCGGAGTTCGTCGATCATCGCGCCCCGGATGCGGGTGATCGCGTACGTCTCGAACTTGATCGCACGCTCGATGTCGAACTTCTCGATGGCGTCGATCAGCCCGAAGACCCCGGAGGACACGAAGTCGGCCTGCTCGACGTTGGACGGCAGACCCACACTCACCCGGCCGGCGACGTACTTGACCAGCGGCGAGTAGTGCAGGATCAGCTGCTCCCGCAGCCGCTCGTCGCCCGTGGTCTTGTACGACCGCCACAACTCGTCGAGCGAGGAGGGGGCGGGAGGGCGCACAGTGCCACGCGCAGCCGGTGGTACTGCCGCGCGGTCAGACCCGGAGGTGTGCTGGGGCATGTGGTGCCTTGAGCCGTTCTGCTGTGAAGTGCTGGGGAATGTACGTCTGGGGCGGGATCCTTGTGAGCGTAGCGTGACTGAAGTGTCGCGGTGCGCGCAGGATATGGGATCGGCGCTGTGCGGTTCCGGGCGGACGGACACCACACCGGGCGCGGCACCGGACCCTGCGCCGCAGGCGGCGAAGGACATGCCGGCGCGCGCGGACGAGGGCACGTCCGCCGCCGGGACCGGGGCGCCCTGCGCCGGTCCCGGAGGCGTTGCCGAACGATCCGCCGAGGTCATCGGCATCACCTTTTCACCCGAATGCTCCAGGTCAAGTACCGCCTCGCCGCGCGTCGTCATTGCAAGTAGGCCGTCGCGTCAACTGCCATCCATCGCCATGACGTTCGACGAACCCCAGTGAGTGCAGTTCGTACAGCCGGGCGAGCGCTTCGTCGGCGCTCGTCCCCGCGGCGCGGGCCACTTCGCGTCCGTCGACGGCGCCGCGGCCGGGCAACGCGTCGAGAACCCGGGCACAGACGGCGTCCAGAAGGTCACGCGGAAGCACCGGACCGCGCCGGGGCGGGGCGAGATCCCCCATGTCACCCACCAGTTCGGCGACCTCCGCGGCATCCGTGACCAGCACGCCCTCTCCCCGCAGCAGTTCATGAACGCCTGCTGACAGACCGCTGGTAGCAGGTCCCGGGACACCCATGGTGAAGCGGCCGAGCCGCTGTGCGCAGCGCGCCGTGACCAGGGAACCGCTGCGGAACTCGGCCTCGACCACGACGGTCCCCCTCGTCAACGCGGCGATCACCCTGTTCCGGAGGATGAATCTGCTCCGGGTGGGGTGATCACCGGGAGGCAGTTCACCGACGACGAGGCCCTGTTCGACGATGCGTCCGATCAACTCGGCGTGTCCGCGCGGGTAGACGACGTCCACCCCGCAGGCCAGGACCGCCGTCGTCGCTCCGCCTGCGGCGAGAGCACCCCGGTGCGCGGCCCCGTCGACTCCGAAGGCCGCGCCCGAGACGACCACCCACCCCCGCTCCGCGAGACCCGCGCCGAGCGTCGTGGCCATGTGCGCGCCGTACGGTGTGCAGGCGCGGGCGCCGACCACCGCGACCGAGCGCAGCGCCCAGAGCCGCAGATCGGGTCTCCCCCGTACCCAGAGCCCCATCGGCCGGGTGTCGCCCAGGTCGTCCAGCTGACTCGGCCACTCCGCGTCACCCGGGCAGATGAAGCGCCCGCCGACCGCGGCGACTGCCGCCAGATCCCGTCCGGGCTCGGCCCGCTCCGCCCGGAGCCGGTAGCCGGCCAGCCGCTTCGCTGTCATGCCGCGCAGCCGCTCGGCCGTTCCGTCCCGGCCGGTGAGCCGCCGCAGCAGTTCCGCGGCGCCGAACTCCCGCAGCCAGCGGCCACCGCGTTCGTCCCCCGGCTCCAGGACCCGGGTCAGGGCGGCCCGCGCCATCCGCTCCCCGCCGGCAAGCCGCTCCGGCCCGGCGGCGGAGGAGGAAGCGCCGGGGGCGGTGCGGCACGCTCCGGCCCGCTGCCCCGTCATGCCGCCCCCGCCCCCGCCCCCGCCGGGGCCCCTCGCGGGATCCCGGTCCGCAGTTCCAGCGCCACCGCGATGTCCGAGGCGTCCGGCCGGTCGGCTCCCCGCAGGTCTGCGACGGTCCACGCCACTCTCAGGACCCGGTCCAGACCACGCGCGGTGAGCAGGCCCCGTTCCATGTCCCGCTCGGCCGCCATCAGCGCCCCCGGCGCCGCGACCAGCCGGGTCCTCAGCTCGTGTCCGGGCACCTCGCTGTTGGTGGTCCAGGGAGTGCCGGCCAGCCGCTCCCCCGCCCGCTTCCGGGCCTCCCGCACCCGGGCGGCGACCGTCCCGGTCGCCTCACCGCGGCCGCCCTGCCCCATCAGGTCCGCGCGCTTGACGGGGTCGACGGCCACCCGCAGATCCACCCGGTCGAGCAATGGACCGGAGAGCCGTGCCTGATACCGCCGGACCGAGGAGGGCGGGCATTCGCACCCGGCCCCGCTCAGGGTGTGCCGCCCGCACGGGCACGGGTTGGCTGCCAGCACCATCAGGAACCGGGCCGGCAGCCGCACCACCCCGGCGCTGCGCGCCACCACCACGTGGCCCGACTCCAACGGCTGACGCAACGCGTCCAGTGCCCGTACGGAGAATTCCGGCGCCTCGTCGAGGAAGAGGATGCCGCGGTGGGCCAGCGACACCGCGCCGGGCCGGGGAAGCCCGTTGCCCCCGCCGACCAGCGACTGCATGGTCGCCGAGTGGTGCGGTGCGCAGTACGGCGCCCGGGAGACCAGAGGTTCGCCCGGCGGCAGGATGCCCGCCACCGAGTGCACCGCGGTCACCTCAAGGGATTCCTGCCGGGTCAAGGGCGGCAGGATCGCCGGCAGCCGTTCGGCGAGCATGGTCTTGCCCGCCCCCGGCGGTCCGGACAGCAGAAGGTGGTGGCCGCCCGCCGCGGCGACTTCCAGGGCCTTGCGCGGCCGCTCCTGGCCCGCGACGTCCGCCAGGTCCGGCCGGTGCCCCTCGCCCTGCGCCGAGTCCCGGGCGATGCCGGTGCCCATACCGCCGCCGGGCACCATCAGCCCGGCCAGCATGGTGTCGGGACGCCCCTGGTCGTGGGGCTCCTGTTCGTCGGGCACGGGTTCGTCGCAGAGCACGGCGATCAGCTGCCGCAGACTCCGCACCCCTAGCACGGAGACCCCGGGCACCAGAGCCGCCTCCCCCGCGGTCTGTTCGGGGACGACCACCTGGCGGTAGCCGGCCTCGGCCGCGGCCAGGACGGCGGGCAGCACCCCCCGCACCGGCCGCACCCGGCCGTCGAGCCCCAGCTCCCCGATCATTACCACATCGGCGATGGAGGCAGGGTCGATCCGCTCGGCCGCGCCCAGCACCGCGCAGGCGACGGCAAGATCGAACCCCGAACCGCCCTTGGGTACCGAGGCCGGGGACAGGCCCACCGTGAGCTTCTTCTGCGGCCACTCGGCGCCGGAGTTGACCACCGCCGCCCGCACCCGGTCGCGGCTCTCCACCAGGCTCTTGTCTGGCAGCCCCACCAGGGTGAACGCCGCCACCCCGGGCTCCAGGTCGGCCTGGACCTCCACCACCACGCCCTCGACACCGACCAGTGCCACGGAACAGGCCCGCGCGAACCCCATCAGGCCACCCCCCGCGCATGCTCGGCCAGGGGCGCACCGCGCCTGGGCAGCACCACGCCGACAAGGTCGATCCGCACCCCGCCGGGCGGCGGGCCGCCGTGCCGGTCCAGCCAGAGCTCGGCCAGCCGGCGCAGCCGGTCCGCCTTGGCCGGGGTCACAGCGGCCATCGGGTGCTCGAAGGCACCCGCTCTGCGGGTCTTCACCTCACAGATGACGAGCGAGTCGCCGTCCCGCGCGACGATATCGATCTCGCCGGCGCGACAGCGCCAGTTCCGCTCCAGTACGGACATACCGGCTTCGGTCAGCAGCCGCGCCGCCAGATCCTCGCCGTACCGCCCGAGTGCCCCCCGTGCGTTCATATCGGCACCACCTCCGGCACCGACTCTGACGCGTCCGCCCGGCGTTAGTGGATCTTGGTGGACAAGCCGGGGAATGTGGACAACTCAGCCACCCGGAAGTTCGAGATCGCTCTTGTTGAGCTCCTCGATGTTGACGTCCTTGAACGTCAGCACCCGGACCTGCTTGACGAACCGTGCGGGGCGGTACATGTCCCACACCCAGGCGTCCGCCATGGACACCTCGAAAAACACCTCGCCCTGGACCGAGTGCACCTGCATCTCGTAGTCGTTGGTGAGGTAGAAGCGCCGTTCGGTCTCGATCACATATTTGAACAGACCGACGACATCGCGGTACTCCCGGTAGAGCTTCAGCTCCATCTCGGTCTCGTACTTCTCGAGGTCCTCGGCGCTCATTGGCATGTTCCCCTTCAGCCGTGCGTTCCCCCATTGTGCGCCAGGCCCCGGCGCCCCGGGCGCTCAGGCGATTTCGGGAGCCAGAACCAACGGCGTACGCGGGGGACCTTCGTCGAGCAGCGTGCGCAGCAGCCCGGCGAGTCTGGTCGGGTACACCGTCTCACGCGTCGCCGACAGTTCGGCGGAGGTCCACCACCTCAGACCCGCGACGCTGCGCCGTTCAAGACCGGTCTGCCCACTGGTGTCCGTGAGGGTCTGTGCCGTACGGGCGAGGAAGTACCACTCGTCCTGCTCCCAGCGCCGGCCGTCGAACGGGAAGGAGCACATCCTCTTCCAGAGCAGCGGGCCCAGCTCGGCGTCCCTGATCCCGGTCTCCTCGGCCAGCTCGCGCAGCGCGGCCTGCTCGCGGGTCTCGTCGCCCTCCAGCCCTCCGCCCGGAGTGAACCACCAGGTGCTCGCCGGGTCCTCCGGTTCGAACCCGTGCAACAGCAGAATGCGGTCGTCCGGATCGAGGAGCACCAGGCGGGCGACCTTGCGCTTCTCAGCGGACACCGGCGGACACCTTCTCCTGCCTGTTCCGCTTCGACCGGCCGGAGCGGGCCGCGACCGGCCCGTACACGGCACCGGCCAGGATGAGCACCACACCGCCGGTCACGGCCCCGAGCTGAAGCTTGAGCGGCCCCTCGGAGGACACCCCGCCCGGCAGCGCGGCGAAGGACTGCGGCCGTGCGACCATGCCGCCCAGCGGCCAGGCGACGGCGTCCACCCGGGCCGTCACGGCGCTTCGGGGCACCGAGCCGTGTCCGCTGTCCTCCAGATGGACCCGGGAGTCCAGCGAGACCGTGCGGTCGTCGCCCAGGAGGAAGAGCTGTCCCTTGGGCACCTTGGCCGTGAAGTCGTTCGCCGAGGCGGGGTCCGTCGTCTGCAGATACGGTTCCTCGACGGATATGCCGTTGACCGTGAGCTTGCCGCCCTTCTCGCAGCAGGCGATCTTGTCGCCGCCGATCCCGACGACCCGCTTCACCATGGGCATATCGCCCCACTCCGGATCGGTGAACACCACCACATCGCCCCGGCGCACCTCGCTGCCGTCCACGCGCTGCGCGAGAACCCGGTCACCCGCGTTCACCGTCGGTGTCATCGACCCGGTCGGCACCGTGTACGGCCGGTACACCACCGCTGCCCAGGCGAAACCGCCGAGGAAGAGCACACAGCCGACGGCCACCGCCAGCCCCGACAGCCTGCTGCCGAGACGGTCGCGGCCGTCATCCGTACGTCCTGTTCCACTCATCCCAGCGTCCCCCATCGGAGATCGACAATCGCTGATCCGAGTCGGCACCCTACCCGGCGGTACGCCCGCCGGTCAGCCTCCGTCGGCGCAGGATCACGAACGGCAGGGCACCGGCGATGCCGAGGGCGCCGGGCGCGAGGGCTGCCGCGGCGCTGATGCCCGGCTGATCGAAGGTGTCGGGGACCGACAGAGCCGCCCAGCGGTCGACCGGCCAGGCCACCACCACGGCGCGGCCCACGACCTCGTCCACCGGTACGAAACCGTTGTTCGCGTCGTTGGTGTGATAGCGCGAGTCCGAGGAGTCCTGTCGGTGGTCGCCCATCACCCAGATCTTGCCGTCCGGCACCTTGAAGGGCCCGAAGGGCATGTCGTCGCACGGTGTGTTGCCCGGGAAGATGTACGGCTCGTCGAGCTTCTTCCCGTTGACCACGACCGGGCCGCCCTTCTTGCACGACACGGTGTCACCGCCGACCGCGATCGTGCGCTTGATCAGGTCCTTCTCCTGGGCCGACGGCATCAGGCCGATGAAGCTCAGAAAGCTCTGCACCGCGTTCGGCTCGGGGGTGGGCTCGCCGTCCAGCCAGCCGTCCGGGTCGTGGAAGACGACGACCTCACCGCGCTCGGGCTCCGAACCGAACCACGGGGTCAGCTTGTCGACCAGCACCCGGTCACCCCGCTGAAGGGTGTTCTGCATCGAATCCGACGGAATCGAGAACGCCTGCACCAGAAACGTCTTGATCAGCAGCGCGAGAACCAGCGCGATACCGATCAGGAGCGGCAGCTCCTTCCAGAAGGGACGGGCCTTCTTCGGCTGCTTTCGGCCCCACTCGGAGGTGCGCCCGCCCTCCGGAGCGTCAGGGCCACCGGGCTCTCCGAGCGGGTCGAAGGCGGAGTCAGCAGGCTGCTCGAACCTCTCCGTGGACGGTCCGTGTCCAGATCGTGCTCCGCCTGCCACGTCGCTCACATTCATTCCTCACTCTGCGCCAACGTCTGCCCACCGGGCCTGCTCGCAGTCCCGCTTCTGACAACGAGCGGGGGTTCCCCGGGGCTGCCGCGGCAGCCCGGTGGGCGCTGCGCCTTCCTACTTCCGCTGCTCCGGCACACTCCGGCGCCGCCTGCGCCACAGCACGACCGGCAGGGCGCCCGCGATGCCGAGCGCACCGGGCGCCATCGCCGCCGCGGCGTTCAGCCCCGGCTGGTCGAAGGTCTTCGGGACCGGCAGGGTGGCCCAGCGGTTGACCGGCCATGCGACCACCACGGCCCGGCCGACCACCTCGTCCGTCGAAACGGTTCCGCCGCCCGGCAGCTCCTGGTGGTAGCGGGAGTCGAGGGAGTTCTGACGGTGGTCACCCATCACCCAGATCCGGCCCTCGGGGACCTTGACCGGGCCGAACGGCTCGTCGTTGCAGGGGGTGTTGCCCTTGAAGATGAAGGACTTGTCGTCCAGCGCCTTGCCGTTGACCTTGACCGGCCCGTTCGCCTTGCACTCCACCGTGTCACCGCCGATCGCGATGACCCGCTTGATCAGGTCCTTCTCCTCGGCGGACGGCATCAGGCCGATGAAGCTGAGGAACTTCTGCACCGCGTTCGGGTCGGCCGCCGGAGTGTTCTCCAGCCAGCCGCCCGGGTCGTGGAAGACGACGACCTCACCGCGCTCGGGCTCCGAACCGAACCACGGGGTCAGCTTGTCGACCAGCACCCGGTCACCCCGCTGAAGGGTGTTCTGCATCGAATCCGACGGAATCGAGAACGCCTGCACCAGAAACGTCTTGATCAGCAGCGCGAGAACCAGCGCGATACCGATCAGGAGCGGCAGCTCCTTCCAGAAGGAGCGGGGCTTCTTCCGGGCCGTACTGCCGCCGCTGCCCGGGGAGTCGCCGTCACGCTCCGTACGATCCTCCGTGGTCCCGGCCGCCTCGGCATTCACCGGAATGTCCGGCCGGTCCTCGGGTTCGTCGTGTCCGGATCGTGCGCCCACCGCCAAATCCCCCACATCTGCTCCTTATTCCGTGCCACCGCCTGCGCCCTAGCCGGTGCAGGCCAACCACTCCCATAACGAGCGGGAGTTCCGCAGGGGTCGGGAGCCGGATCATTCCGTTGGGATCCTGGGACACACTATTCGACGGTCCGGGGGCGGCCGCCGTCCCGGCGCGCGCGTCCGGGACCGACGAGAACGCCGAACGTTCCTCCAGTTTCCGCCAGTGCCCGAAGGGCCAGGCGATCACCACGGCCCGTCCCACTACGGCATCCACGGAAACCGTGCCG
>NZ_JBHVWF010000093.1:0-3462 GCF_042882365.1 Streptomyces sp. NPDC058221
GTCCCGCACCCGGTGCGGGACCGTCGGGGCACGGGACCGGCGGATCAGTGGACCGTGCTGAAGCTGCGCCAGGGCAGGGAGCTGGGCGCCTTCTGGTCGGTGAGCGTGGTGGCCAGGTAGGTCGTACCGGGTCCGGTGCAGTCCCGGGTCCGGTACAGGATGATGTCGATCAGGGTGCCGTTCTCCACTTCCTTGGCACCTGACGGGTCGAGCCGGTGACAGCCCCGCACCGAGGGGCTGTTCACCATGACCACGGCCTCCCGCTCGGTCGTGTAGGTGACCGGACCGACCGCGGTCCGGCCGAGGCCCGAGCAGCCCGCGACGGTGAGGGTCAGGAGCGCGGTCCCGGCGGCGATGCGGAGACGGCGCCGTCGGTTGTCGATCACGGGCATGGGCAGGTCCTCGTCTGTCTCGTCCGGCACATCCGTACGCACTCCGTCACGCGTCCCCGTACGCCACGGGGGTACGTGCTGACGCTGGTCACCTTGCCCGCTGCCCGGCGGCCCGGCATCCGGGAGGCGGCCGGGCGGGCGACAGGTGGGCGGACAGAGGTTCGACCGGTGTCGAAAACGGGCATATTGTGGTAATAGCCCCTCTCGGGGCGTGCAATGAGTGTCCGGGCAGCGACTGCCCGGGCTGAATGCCCGGCGTTTCCGGCCGGCAGTGACAGGGGGCCGTCATGGTCCAGGAGCTCTTGGTCGCATTGGTTGTGGTGGTCCTGGCGGGTGTCGCCTACACGGCGGCCGCCGCCCGGGTCGTCAAGCAGTACGAGCGCGGTGTGGTGCTCAGGTTCGGCCGGCTCCGCAACGATGTCCGGGGGCCGGGATTCACCATGGTCCTCCCCGGGGTGGAACGGCTGCGCAAGGTCAACATGCAGATCGTGACGATGCCGGTGCCGGCCCAGGACGGGATCACCCGGGACAACGTCACGGTGCGGGTGGACGCGGTCATCTACTTCAAGGTGGTCGACGCGGCGAGCGCCGTCGTCGAGGTGGAGGACTACCGGTTCGCCGTCTCCCAGATGGCACAGACGTCGTTGCGTTCGATCATCGGCAAGAGCGATCTGGACGACCTCCTCTCCAACAGGGAGAAGCTCAACCAGGGTCTGGAGCTGATGATCGACAGCCCCGCGGTCGGCTGGGGCGTGCAGATCGACCGGGTGGAGATCAAGGACGTCTCGCTCCCGGAGACGATGAAACGCTCCATGGCGCGTCAGGCCGAGGCGGACCGTGAGCGGCGCGCCAGGGTCATCAACGCGGACGCGGAGCTCCAGGCGTCCAAGAAGCTGTCCCAGGCGGCGGCCGAGATGTCCTCCCAGCCCGCGGCACTCCAGCTGAGGCTGCTCCAGACCGTGGTGGCGGTGGCAGCGGAGAAGAACTCGACACTGGTGCTGCCGTTCCCGGTGGAGCTGCTCCGCTTCCTGGAGCGGGCTCAGCAGCCGGCGCCGCCGCAGCCCGTGGAGGCCGCGCCGCAGCCGCAGGCCCCGGCCGGGACGCCGCCGGGGGAGCCTGCGGACGCGCCGTCGCCCATGCCCCGTACGCCGTCCGGAGCGGACGCCGGAGCGGAGGCCGTCGCGGAGCCCGGGCCATCGCCCGCACCGCCGTCGCCGGGCCGTTCGACGCCGGCTGCGGGGCCCGCGCCCCGGCCCAACGGTTCGAAGCCGCTCGCCAGGCACTGAGGATGCCGCCGCACAGCCCGCCGCCCCTGTCCGAGCCGAGGGGGCGGCGGGCGGAGCGCTGTCAGACCTCCCGCCTAGACTCGCGAGTCAGAGGGATCCGGCATCGCCGGCACCGAGGAGGTGCCGGGTAGCAGGACCTGCGGAGCCCGTGACCAGGGCCTTGGACATTGAGGGGAGGGGCCGGTGGCCATCACACCGCCGCCGCAGGACGCGGCCGTCGGCCGTCTGCTGCGGTGCGCCGCCGTTTTCCTTCCCGCTGCGCTGCCGAGGGAGGGCCGCATCGCGTTCTGGGACCCGGAAGGCGCCCCGCTCCCCGGCGCCGTCGAAACGGGCGGCGTCGCGACCGGCTCTGTTTCCGGCTCCGGCGCTGTCCTTGGTTCCGGTTCCGACTCCGGCGGGCGAACCCCGGAGATCTCGGAGATCACGGTCGCCCGTCGGCACGGCGGCCGGGCCGACGACGTCCGTCCGCACACCGTGCCGGCCCTCGTGTTCCCCCTGGCCGACGCCGTGCCCCTGCTGGCCCGCGCCCGGCACCAGCAGTCCGCGCACCCCGCCACCCGTTGCTGGGGCGCCGCCGCACTGCACGCGCTCCATCTGGTGGCCCGCGGCCGGATGCTCCCCGGGCTGACGCCCGACGACCACGACGCCTGGCGGGCAGGGCCGCGCGCCGCCGAGGACATCGCCCATCTGCGCGCGGTCGCCGCGGCCATGCCCGCCGAGGGGTACGCGGTGCCGTTCCCCGGCCGCACCCCGCTCCAGGTGCCCGACCCCGAGCCGCTCATCGGCTCGTTCCTCGACGCGGTGGCCGACACCCTGCCCCGGACACCCGCGGCGGCCTTCGCCATGGGGGCGCCCTTCGCCGCCCAGGAGGCCCAGCACCTGCCCGGCGCCCGCGAGTGGGCCGTGGAGGTCGCGGCCGGACTGGACGCGGGCGTCCGGGTGTCACTGCGCCTGGACCTCTCGGCGTACGAACTCTTCGACACATCCGATTCCGCCGGCACCGACGGCCAGGGCGATACGACCGGGGCCGACGAGGACGACTTCGCCGGCCCGGCAGGCAGCTCCGGCGACGGCGGACCGTCCGCCGCACGCCATGCCGCCGCGGCCATCACCCAGGTGCACAGCCTCGCCGATCCGACCTATGTCGTCGACGCCGCCGCACTGTGGAACGGCGGGGCGGGCGAGCCCTTCGGCCCGCGGGCCCGGATCGACGCCGTGCTCGCGCTGCGCCGCGCCGCCCGTGTCTGGGCCCCGCTGGAACGGCTGCTGGACCAGCCCGTCCCCGACGTACTGGCCCTCACCGAGGACGAGCTGTACGAGCTGCTGGGCGATGCCGGAGCCCGGCTGTCGGCCGCAGGCGTGAGCGTGCACTGGCCCCGCGAGCTGGCCCGTTCGCTCACCGCCGCAGCCGTGGTGCGCACCGCGCCCGGCACCGCCACCGACGGCACGGCGTTCTTCGACGCCGAGCAGCTCTTCGCCTTCAACTGGCAGCTCTCGCTGGGGGACCAGCAGCTCACCGAGGCCGAGATGGACGTGCTCGCCGAGGCGCACCGGCCCGTCGTGCGGCTGCGGGACCAATGGGTCGTCGTCGACCCGGCGCTCGTACGCAAGGCGCGCAAGCGGGAGCTCGGCCTGCTCGATCCGGTGGACGCCCTCGCCGTCGCCCTGACCGGCAGCGCCGAGGTCGACGGCGAGCAGGTCGACGCCGTGCCGGTCGGGGCGCTGGCCGCGCTCCGCAGCCGCATCGTCGACGACGACACCACGATCGCACCGCCGCCCGGCCT
>NZ_JBHVWF010000093.1:3472-32633 GCF_042882365.1 Streptomyces sp. NPDC058221
AGCTGAGACAGGGCGATGCTCATCCACACCACGACGCCGGCAAATCCGGCTATTGCCACGAGCACCACGTAGACCGCTGCGCGGGCTGGCCTGGCTGGACCGGATGACCTCGCTCGGCCTCGGCGGCTGCCTCGCCGACGACATGGGCCTCGGCAAGACGATCACCCTGATCGCCCTCCATCTGCACCGCGCCCATCCCGCGCCCACCCTGGTCATCTGCCCCGCCTCGCTCCTGGGCAACTGGCACCGGGAGATCAACCGCTTCGCCCCCGGTGTCCCCGTGCGCCGTTTCCACGGCACCGGCCGCACCCTCACCGAGCCCGACGGCGGCTTCGTCCTCACCACATACGGCACGATGCGCTCCAGCGCGGCCGAACTGGCCGCGCACAGCTGGGGACTGGTCGTCGCCGACGAGGCGCAGCACGTGAAGAACCCGCACTCCTCGACAGCGAAGGCGCTGCGCACCATCCCGTCCCCGGCCCGGGTCGCCCTGACCGGCACGCCCGTCGAGAACAACCTCTCCGAGCTGTGGGCGCTGCTCGACTGGACCACGCCCGGACTGCTGGGCCCCCTCAAGGCGTTCCGGGCCCGGCACGCCAGGATCGTGGAGAACACCGGAACGGCCGCCGGAATCGGCAACGACGAGGCAGTCGAGCGGCTCTCCCGGCTGGTCCGCCCCTTCCTCCTGCGCCGCAAGAAGTCGGACCCGGGCATCGCCCCCGAGCTGCCGCCCAAGACGGAGACCGACCACCCCGTCTTCCTCACCCGCGAACAGGCCACGCTCTACGAGGCCACGGTGCGCGAGACCATGGCCTACATCGAGGCGTCGGAAGGCATCGCCCGACGCGGTCTGATCATGAAGCTGCTGGCCTCGCTCAAGCAGATCTGCAACCACCCCGCGCAGTATCTGAAGGAGGAGCCGACCCGGCTCACGGGCCGCTCCGGGAAGCTCGCCCTGCTCGACGAACTCCTCGACACGATCCTCGCCGAGGACGGCTCCGTCCTCGTCTTCACCCAGTACGTGACGATGGCCCGGCTGCTCTCCGCGCACCTCACCTCGCGGGCGATCCCCTCCCAACTGCTGCACGGCGGTACGCCGGTGGCCGAGCGGGAACGGATGGTGGACCGCTTCCAGTCCGGCGAGGTGCCGGTGTTCCTGCTCTCGCTGAAGGCGGCCGGGACGGGGCTGAACCTCACCAGGGCCGCCCATGTCATCCACTACGACCGCTGGTGGAACCCGGCCGTCGAGGAACAGGCCACGGACCGCGCCTACCGCATCGGACAGACCCAGCCGGTCCAGGTGCACCGGCTGATCGCCGAGGGCACCGTCGAGGACCGGATCGGCGAGATGCTGCTCGCCAAGCGGGCCCTGGCCGACGCCGTGCTCGGCACCGGGGAGACCGCGCTGACCGAGCTCAGCGATCGCGACCTGGCCGATCTCGTCTCCCTCCGGAGGCCGTCATGAGCCCCCGCCCCCCTTCCCGCCCCGCCGCCCGCGAGGCGCGGCCCGTCGCCCGGTCCAGGCCGGGCCCCGACGATCTGCGGCGCACCTTCGAGGCGGTGCCCGCGCGGACGTCCGGTGACGACGGGCCGTTCGCCGACAGCTGGTGGGGCCGGGCCTGGGTGGCGGCGCTGGAAGCCCTCTCGATGGACGGGGCACGGCTCGCCCGCGGCCGTGCGTACGCGGACGGCGGGCACGTCGCCGCCGTCACCGTCACCCCGGGCCGCGTGGTCGCCTATGTGCACGGCAGCCGTCCCCGGCCCTACCGCGCCGAGCTGCGGCTGCGCACCCTCACGGACGCCGACTGGGAGACCTTCCTCGACGCGGTCGCCGCCCGCCCCGGCCACCTCGCCGCGCTGCTCGCCAAGGAGATGCCGCACTCCCTGGCCGACACGGCGGCCGCCTCCGGAGTCGCCCTCCTCCCCGGGCCGAACGACCTGGACCCCACCTGCTCCTGCCCCGACCACGGCTGGCCCTGCAAGCACGTGTCGGCGCTCTGCTACCAGATGGCCCGGCTGCTGGACGCCGATCCGTTCGTCCTGCTCCTGCTGCGCGGCCGGGGCGAACGCGAGCTCCTGGAGGACCTGGGCCGGCGCAACGCCGCGCACTCCGCCCGGGAGCGGCCCGCCGCCCCCGCCACCCCCGCCGTACCGGCACAGGAAGCCCTCGCCGACCGCTTCCTGCCTCCGCTGCCCGCCCCGTTCCCGGTGGAGCCGCACCCCGGCCAGCCGCCCTCGTACCCGAGCCTGCCCGGCAGCCGGGACCCCCTCGCCCTCGACCAGCTCGCCACGGACGCGGCCGCCCGCGCCCACGCCCTGCTCACCACCGGTCTCGACCCGCTCGCCGGGCTCACGGCCTGGCAGGACGCGGTGCGGCTGGCAGCCGCCCGTCCCACCGCGGGGCTCACCGCCACCACCCGTGCCCTCTACCGCGAACTGGCGTCCGCCACCGGCCGCAACACCACCGACCTGGCCCGTGCCGTCGCCGCCTGGCGTCAGGGCGGCCCGGAGGGCCTGGACGTCCTGGAAACGCCGTGGGACCCCCCGGCGGGGCCGTTCGACCGGGCCCGCCCGGCCCTCGCGGCCGCCGGCTTCCCCCGCTTCCAGCCCTGGCGCAACCACCTGACCCACCCCGGCGGCACGCTCCAGCTCCGCTTCGGCCACGACGGCCGCTGGTACGGCTACGAGTCCGATCCGGGCCAGGACGAGTGGTGGCCGCGCGCCGTCCCGGACTCCGACCCGGTCGGCGCGCTCCTGGAGCTCAGCGGCGGCTGATCCGGCCGAGTGCTGCCCCCGGCCGGCCGGGCTCAGAAGTCGGCGGTCGTACGCTCCTCCAGCCGCGCCACCGAGTCCTGGGCGTACGCCTTCTCGTAGGCGTTGCGGATGCGCTCGATCTGCGGATCGCGTACCCGGGCCTCGGACGCGGGGTAGAGCAGGGTCAGTTCATAGCTCCGTTCCCGCTCGATCACCCCGTTGGAGTCCCGCCACTGCCCCCGGCCGTCCTGAATGGTCAGTCCGTTCGGGAAGCGGGGGGTGACCTCCTCGTCGATGAACGCCAGGAACTGCCGGTCGGTCACATCCGCTCCACCGTCCGGGCGTTCGGTCCCGAAGAACAGCCGCGTCTCGACGTAGTCCTTGCCGCGCGCGGCAGCCGCCGTGGCCGGCCGGGGGCCGGGGGAGGATCCGCTACCCAGCGTGGCGTACGCGACGGGTGTGCCGACGGCCAGTACTGCGAGGCCGGCCGTGGCGGCGGCGAGGGCGGCGCGGCGCCGCGGACGGCTGCGGGTGCCGGGGGAGTCGGGGCCGTCGGCGGCGGCCGGGTCCTTCGTGCCGGTGAGGCGGGGGAGGCGAGGCATGGGGAAGCCCTTCGTTCCGGATGCGAGGAGGGGCGCGGACGCGCGGGCCTCACTGTGGCAAGCGGCCCCCGGCGGACGGCGGCGGACGGCGGGCGTTGCGCGGAAACCACCCGAACGAGCGGGAGCTCATGGGCACATGCAGACGTTTAGGGAGACCCGGCACGATAAAAACCCCTGGTGCAGGCCGTGTTGCTGTTGCTAGGTTCCGGGACGTGGCGAAACTCAATCAGATCATCGCAGTGGAGAAGGGCGTCAAGTCCAAGGCTCACCAGGACCTGACGGCGGCGCATCACGGCCTCCAGAAGGCCGGTCTGCTGGCCGGGATCTCCCGGACGTACCAGCCGAAGGACGAGGAGGGCGAGCAACTGCCGCCCGAGTCGACGCTCGTGCAGGTCAAGGCGGAGGACGTGCTGCGCGACACGGCCGCGACCCTCACCCGGCTGTTCGACGTGACCGCCACGAAGGACTGGGCGAACTGCGGGGCCCGCGCCGACATCTCGGTCGACGGCCGGGTCCTGGTGAGCGATGTGCCGGTGTCGTACCTGCTCTTCCTGGAGAAGCAGCTCACCGACATCAACACCTTCGTCCGCAAGCTCCCGGTGCTCGACGCCTCCGAGGCGTGGACCCAGGACCCGTCCACCGACTCCTGGAAGACCGAGCCGGTGCGGACCCTGCGCACCAAGAAGGTGCCCCGCAACCACGTGAAGGCGGAGGCCACCGAGAAGCACCCGGCACAGGTCGAGGTGTACTACGAGGACATCCCGATCGGTTACTGGACGACGGTGAAGTTCTCCGGATCGCTGCCCGCGCGTCGGATCAACGAGCTTCTCGACCGGGTCGAGAAGCTCCAGCAGGCCGTCAAGTTCGCCCGCGAGGAGGCCAACGGCGCGGAGGTCACGGACCAGCGGGTGGGTGATGCGGTCTTCGGTTACCTCTTCGGGTGACCGACCATGGAATCCCCGGCGGCGGTCGACGCTGCCGGGGTGCGCGAGGAGCGCAAAGCTGACACTGAAGTTTGTCGTGACGACGCGGTGGTGATGGAGGTTCGAATCCTCCCCCCGGCACTTCCGGCCGGGGTGGCCCAAATGGCAGAGGCAGGCCGCGATCAATCTCAGACTCTTGCTCCAGATTCAGCATGCGCCGCCTATCGCCGGATCAACCGGGCCCGTGCCCGTGCGCGTCGAGATGCCGGTTCGACTCCGGCCCGCGGAGCTTCGGTCTGCGGTCGTCTAAAGGCAGGACGCGGCGACATAAAACTGACACGGGACCTTTAAAAGTGCCGGCGTGCCGTACAGGTGGCAATCACAGGGCCCGGGGGCCGGCTACGCCCTCGGGCCCGCTCCCGTTCCGGGCCCCGCGCGTCAGGTTCCCGTGCGCATCGACACCCCGCGCCCCGCGAAGAAGCGCTCGAACCCGTCCAGGGGCAGCTCCGCCGCCCGGGTCGCCGCGGTGGTGCCCGACGGGTTGTGGAAGTGGACGCCCGCACCGTCGGGCGTACGGGACGTCAGCAGCACCAGGTGCCCGCCGCGTCCCGGTGCCGGCCGCCCCGGGTGGCGGATCGCGTAGTGCACCGAGGCCATGACGGACCTGCCCGCGGCCAGCAGGTCCAGGATCTCCTGCGGCGTCAGATGGCGGTGGACCGTGGCGTCGAGGCCGTGCCTCTCACGGACGTACCGGGCGAACGGGTCGTAGATCAGGCCCCGGATCGCACCGTCCGCGTCCTCGGTGTACGCGCCGTACCCGAGCGCCCCGTCGCGCAGCGCGAAGAGGGGCGGGGCGCCGGCGCCGAGCGCCATGCGCAGACACGTCATCCCGCACAGATGGCCCGCCCAGCGCGCGTACTCCGCGGGCGAACCCGCGCCCGAGTCCGCCCAGGCGGGGTCGGACGCCGGGTCGAGCCCGCCCTCGACGATCGCCCCGACGAGCTCGGCCGAGGCGAACTGGGTGTGTACGGGCACCTGGCAGGTGGGGCAGCTCACGATCGGTATCCGTTCATCCCCGGCAGCCGGTCACTGCCGGTATCCGGTCAGGAAGCGGCCGATCCGGCTGATCGCCGCGTCAAGATCGTCAGCGTACGGGAGGGTCAGGATCCGGAAGTGGTCGGGCCGCGGCCAGTTGAAACCGGTGCCCTGCACGACCTGGATCTTCTCGCGCAGCAGCAGGTCCAGGACGAACTTCTCGTCGTCGACGAGGGGATGCACCTTCGGGTCGATGCGCGGGAAGGCGTACAGCGCACCCTTCGGTTTCACGCACGACACCCCGGGGATCTCGTTCAGCTTCTCCCAGGCGCGGTTGCGCTGCTCGTACAGCCTGCCCCCGGGCACCACCAGCTCCCGGATCGACTGCCGTCCGCCCAGCGCGGCCTGGATCGCGTACTGGGCAGGCGCGTTGGGGCACAGGCGCATGGAGGCGAGCATCGTCAGCCCCTCCAGATAGCTGCGCGCGTGCTGCTTGGGACCTGACACCACCATCCACCCCGAACGGAAGCCGGCCACGCGGTACGTCTTGGACAGACCGCTGAAGGTGAGGCAGACCAGGTCGGGGGCGAGGACCGCCACGCTGTGGTGCTCGGCGTCGTCGTAGAGGATCTGGTCGTAGATCTCGTCGGCGAACACCATCAGTCCGTGCCTGCGGGCCAGGTCGAGGATGGATTCGAGGACCTCGCGCGGGTAGACGGCGCCGGTCGGGTTGTTCGGGTTGATGATCACGACGGCCCTGGTCCGGTCGGTGATCTTCGACGCCATGTCGGCCAGGTCGGGGTTCCAGTCCGAGGCCTCGTCGCACATGTAGTGCACGGCCTTCCCGCCGGCCAGCGTCGTCACCGCGGTCCACAGCGGATAGTCCGGGGACGGGATCAGTACCTCGTCACCGTCCTCCAGCAGCCCCTGCACCGCCATGGAGATCAGCTCGGAGACGCCGTTGCCGAGAAAGATGTCGTCGACGTCGACGTCGGTGAGCCCCATCGCCTGGTAGCGCTGCGCCACGGCCCGGCGGGCGGACAGGATGCCGCGTGAATCGGTGTAGCCGTGGGCCTGCGGGAGCATCCGGATCATGTCCTGGACGATCTCCTCGGGCGCCTCGAAACCGAACTGCGCGGGGTTGCCCGTGTTGAGGCGGAGCACGCTGTGGCCCGCCTCCTCAAGCGCGTTGGCGTGCTCGATGACCGGGCCCCGGATCTCGTAGCAGACCTCGTTGAGCTTGCTGGACTGGCGGAATTCCATGCGGTGCCTCCCCGACCCGACTGTGATACTTGGTTTTACCAAGCTTGAGCTTGGAAAGTCCAACAACATGTCTAGACTGCGTCGCATGCCACGTCAGCAACAGCCTGCAACCCGCCCGGCCCGCCGCCGGAGTTACGACCAGTTCTGCGCCGGAGCACGCGCCCTGGACGCCGTCGGTGACCGGTGGACCCTGCTGATCGTCCGCGAGCTGCTGGCCGGCCCCCGCCGGTACACCGATCTGCACGCCGACCTGCCCGGTGTCAGCACGGATGTGCTGGCCTCCCGGCTCCGGGACATGGAGCAGGGCGGTCTGGCCACCCGCCGCCGGCTGCCGCCGCCCGCCGCCGCTTCGGTGTACGAACTCACCGAGCGAGGCCACGGTCTGCTGCCCGTCCTCGTCGCACTCGCCGAATGGGGGGCGCCCGCGCTCACCGAGCGCCGGCCCACGGACGCGGTCCGGGCGCACTGGTTCGCGCTCCCGCTGCTGCGCGCGCTGGACGGGCCCGGGGGGCCGGTCTGCGGGGGCGTGCTCGATGTGCGGCTCGAAGAGGGCGAATTCCATGTCCGCACGGGGGAGAGGGTGGCCGGAAGCGCGGTCTACGGGGACGGCCCCGCAGACTGTGCCGATGCGCGCATCGCGCTCGAGGCAGAGCTCTGCCTCGCACTGGGGCGTGGCGAGCCGACGTTCGCGCAGGCGGTGAAGGACGGCCGGATCGAGGTGTCCGGCGAGGGCGCGCTGGCCGCTGAGCTGCGGGGCGAGTGACGGCGACGGGATGATTTGCCCGGTCAACTTCTGGGTAGCGTCGGGGCATTTGGGATGTCCGGGACACCGATGCAGAGGAGTTGCCCGTGAGATTCGGCAGACAGCAGGGACAGCAGGGACGGCGGGGCAGGAGCGGCCGGCAGGGGCGGCTGAGCAAGGCGCTTGTCATCGGGGGCTGCGTGGCCGCGCTCGGCTTCGTACCGTCAGCGGCCCTCGCCACCCCGGGCAGCGGTGTGAGCGGCACGGTCGTCGCGGAGGGCACATCGCCGGGGAAGCTGAAGGTGAAGACGCCCAAGGGCCGTACGGACGTCACCTTCCGGAAGATCACCGTCGAGCCGGGCGGCTCGACCGGCTGGCACACCCATCGCGGCCAGCTGATCGCGGTCGTCAAGCAGGGAACACTGACGCGCACCCTGGACGACTGCTCGGTCGAGGCGACATCCGCCGGAGCGTCCTTCATCGAGCCGTCCGGGGCGGACCACCGCCACATCGGGCGCAATCTGGGGAGCGAGCCCGTCGTCCTCTGGGTGACGTATCTGCTGCCCGAGGGCAGCGAACTCTCCGACGACGCGGACGCCGTGGACTGCGGCAAGAAGTGAAGCAGAGGTGAGGCCCGCCCCTGTCGTCCCGGCCGGCCGCCGTGCCGCCGGGCGCCGGCCGTCAGCGGGCGAGCGTCTCCCCGTACGCCCCGAGGCCACCGATCACCAGACCGTCCCGGAAGGTCAGCACCTCGTACACCCGGCCGCCGATCTGGTTGCGGTAGTCGATCACCACGGTGTCCACGCTCACCCGTACGTCCATCACCTCGAAGGCGAGGTCGGGAATGAGCTCCAGCCCGCGCGCCCAGTACGCGCGCAGCTCGTCCTTGCCGCGCACGGTGCCGGACGGGTCGCCGGTGAACCGGGCGATCATGGGGGAGCTGAACGTCACCTCGTCGTGATAGTGCGTCAGAATGCGTTCCAGGTCGTGGGAGTTCCAGTCGTCCTGCCACTCCGCGGCGAACGCACGGGCGAATTCGAGGTCCATGAGGAAGATCGTACGAGGCGGATCCGGTGCGAGTGGCGGATTCCGGCAGCGGCCGGGGTGCGGGACGGACGGGCCGGCGCGAGCCGCCGCGAGGGTACGAAGGGGTGGCCGGCCGTGACTGAGCAGGATCTGTGGAACCTCGATCCGGTGCGTCGGGGCGCGTTGGCGCAGGAACTCCTGCGGGCGCTCCGCTCCCACTGCGCCGGGTCGCGGGCGGAGCCGAGGGGTTCGCTCGCACGGGGGACGGCCGACGCGTACAGCGATATCGACCTTGCGTGGATCGTGCCGGACAGCCGGTTCGACGACTGCGTTGCCGCCGTGCCCGGCGTTCTCGCTGCGGTCCGTTCCGTCGCCTCTCTGCGTACCGACCCCGATCTGCAGAACTCCCGCAAACGACGGCTGCTCTTCGTCGAGTTCGAAGGCCTTCCCCTCTTCTGGCGGCTGGACCTGGACGTCTTCGCACGGTCCGTCGCCGGGCAGCCCGGCTACGACCAGGGCAATCCGGCGGCACGCGGGGACGACTGGTCCAGGCCCGCCAGTGCGCTCGCCAACGCGGTCGGCGCCGTGAAATCGGTGCTGCGAGGTGAGCCGCAGGCGGCCCGGGGCCTGCTGGAGCGCGGTTTCGCGCGGATCGGGGCGCTGGACACGGTCTCCGGTGACTGGTTCGCCGACATCACCCGTCTCGCCGAGGCCGCCGCCGCGGCCGAACCGGCTCGGGCCCCGCTGGCCGGGCGGGTCATGCGGCTGGCGCAGCACCACCGGGCCGGTCTTGGCTGACGGTTCCTGCCCGGCGCCCCGCCGGACCCTCCGATCACGCCGGGGCGATGATGGACAGGTGCGATTCGAAGCGATCACCTGGGAACGGCTGGCGGACGCGCTCGCGGCACACGCTGACGCGCTGAAGCCGGCCGACGGCGGGCCGTGGCTCAAGGTCGCGGTCGACGGTGCCCCGGCCGCCCGGCCCGGTGAGCCGGCCGAGGCACTCGCACAGGCGCTGCGCCTCCGGGGCAGGGCCGTGCTCTGCGTGTCCACGGCGGGATTCCTGCGGCCCGCCAGCCTGCGGTACGAGTACGGCAAACGGGACCCCGACTCGTACTACGGCAGCTGGTTCGACACCGGGGCGCTGTGGCGGGAGGTGTTCGGGCCGCTGGAGCCGGGCGGCAGCGGCCGGGTTCTGCCCGATCTCTGGGATCCGGCGACAGACCGGGCCACCCGGAGCCCGTACCTGAGTCTGCCGGAGGGCGGGGTGCTGGTGGTGCACGGGCCCCTGCTGCTGGGGCACTGGTTCCCGTTCGACCTGAGCGTCCATCTGCGACTGTCGGCGGGTGCGCTGCGCCGGCGCACCGAGGAGGGCGAGCAGTGGACCCTGCCCGCGTTCGCCCGGTACGAGGAGGAGGCGGCGCCCGCCGGGAGCGCGGACGTGGTCGTCCGCGCCGACGACCCGCGCCACCCGGCCTGGACGGGGCTGCGGCAGGGCGGTTAGAGCGGGCCGGGGAGGCGCGGCGGGACGAAGAGGTCCGGCCGGCCGGGGGTGCGGGGCGCTTTCGGGCACCGCGCTCACGGCTCGTCCCCGGCCAGGGGCGGCCGTCCGCCCACGGTCAGCACGGCCGCTGCTCCTGACCGGCACCCGGCCGCGGCGGCCGTCGCGGCGTCATGGCCCGCCAGCCGGGCCGCGAGGAAGCTGCCGGTGAACGCGTCGCCGGCCCCCGTGGAATCCACCGGTTCCCGCACCGGTTCGGCCTGGACCCGGGCGGTCACCGCGCCGGCCGTGGCAACCAGGGCGCCGTCCCGGCCCAGCGTGACGACGACCTGGTGCACCAGCAGACTCAACTTGGCCGCGGCGTCGGCGGGTTCGGTGAGGCCGGTCAGCAGCCGGGCCTCGTCGGCGTTGGGCAGCAGCAGATCCACGCCCTCGACCAGGGCCAGGAAGCGGTCGACGCCCAGGCCGGCCAGGAACCCGGTCGAGGCCGGGTCGATGCTCACCGGGATGTTCCGCCGTCCGGCCTCGCGCAGCGCGAGCCGGGCCGTCGCGCGGCTCCTCGCGGCGAAGAGAAGGTAGCCGGAGAGATGGAGCCGGTCGATCCCGTCGAGCATCGACGGCGACCAGTCGCCGGGCGAGAGACGCAGGACCGCGCCGCTGTCGGTGAGGAAGGTGCGCTCGGCGGCGGAGTCCACCAGGGCGACGACCGTGCCCGTCCGGGCCCTGTCGTCCACGGCCAGCAGGTCGCGTACGCCCGCGCGCCGCAGCTGGTCCCGGTGCCAGTCCGCCGAGTCGGCGCCGACCCTGGCCAGCAGCCGCACCTCCCGGCAGCCCGAACGCACAGCCCAGCAGGCCACGTTGGCGCCGGCGCCGCCCGGCCTGGTCCGGATGCCCGCCGCCGTGTCCGTGCCGTGGACCAGTGCGGATCCATGCCGGGCGACCACGTCCGTGACGACGTCCCCGACGACGAGCAGGCCACCGCTCACCGGGCGGCCCAGGCAGTGGCGATCCGGGCGGCCAGTGCCACGTTGCCGCGCACGGCCGCCAGATTGGCCTCCAGCGAGGCCCCGCCGGTCCGCCGCATCAGCTGGTCGAGCAGATACGGGGTCACGGCCTGCCCCACGATGCCGCGCTCCCGGCACGAGTCCAGCGCCTCGGCCAGCACCCGGTCGTGCAGGGCCGGATCCAACTGCTCTTCCTGCGGTACGGGGTTGGCGACGATCAGTGCCGCTTCCGGGCCGCCGAGCGCGTCCTGGGCGCTCATCACTTCGGCGACCTCTTCCGGGGAGTTCACGGTCCAGTCGACCGGCTCGCCCGAGTTGCTCAGATAGAAGCCGGGGAACCGGTCGGTGCCGTAACCGAGCACCCCGACCCCCAGCGTCTCCAGCCGTTGCAGCGTGGCGGGCACGTCCAGGATCGACTTCACACCCGCGCAGACCACGGTGATCCCGGTGCCGGCCAGCAGCCGCAGGTCCGCGGACTCGTCCTGCGTCTCGGTCCAGCCCCGGTGCACACCGCCGAGCCCACCGGTCGCGAAGACGCGCAGCCCGGCCCGCGCGGCCAGGAAGGCGGTCGCGGAGACCGTCGTCGCCCCGCTCGCGCCCGCCGCCAGCGCCGGGGCGAGGTCCCGGTGGCCGAGCTTGCGCATCGCCGGGTCCTGGGCGACCCGCTCCAACTGGTCCTTGTCCAGGCCGACCCGGGCCCGTCCGTCGAGTACGGCGACAGTGGCGGGCACCGCGCCGGCGGACCGTACGAGCCCCTCCAGTTCCTCGGCGACCCGCAGATTGCGGGGACGGGGCAGGCCGTGGGCGATGATCGTCGACTCCAGTGCGACGACGGGCCGGTGCGCGGCGAGGGCGGCCCGCACCTCCACGGAGACGACGGGAGCGTGGGGAGCGGCGCCGACCGGCGCAGTCTGTGACATGTCCACATCCCTGTCGCGGACGGGTCGGGCTCAAACGTCCACAGGCCGTGGCCGCTTCGGCCCTGCGGGTCGGCGCCGGCCCGTGCCACCCCGAAGGCCCTGCGGAGCGCTTCCGGGCGGTCGCTAGAGTGACCGCTCATGACCGCAATTGATCAAGCTCCCGCCTCCTTCGCCGTGCACATCCCGGATGCCGTGCTCGAACCGGAACCGCTCGACCCCGCACAGATCGTGTCGGGCGAGCCCGAGGTCACCGGCAAGGTGCTGTGGGAGTCGCCGGACGGCAAGCAGCTGCGCGGGATCTGGCAGATCACGCCCGGCGTGGTCACCGACACCGAGGCCAACGAGCTGTTCGTGGTCGTCGGCGGACGCGCGACCGTGGCGGTCGAGGGTGGTGCGACGCTGGAGATCGGACCGGGCGACGCCTGCGTGCTGCGCGAGGGTGACCGTACGACGTGGACCGTGCACGAGACGCTGCGCAAGGCGTACCACATCACCCTGTCAACTACCCGGGACTGAAGTCCCGGGTTTGCTGCTCGGGTCGTCACTGGCTGTGATGGGTCCCGGCTGCGTCCGGCTCTCACGCGATGAGTGTGAGGGCTGGGGCCGTTGACTGGGCCCCGCAGACCCATGCCATCCACCCTCTTCGGGTGATGTTGTGGGACGAGTTGTGGTCCGCGTGCTCGACGAAGCCGCAGGCCTTGCACGCGAAGCGGGCCTGGGTAGGCCGGTTGGTGCGTGCGGTGTGGTGGCACTGGGAGCATTCCTGGCTGGTGTACGCCGGGTCGATGTAGATCACCGGCACTCCGGCCTTCTTCGCCTTGTAGGCGATGAAGGAGCCGAGCTGGGCGAAGGGCCAGGAGTGGAGCGTGGTGCGTTGGGGCTTTCTCAGCCGTGCCCGCTCGCGGATACCCGTCAGTTCTTCCAGGGCGATCCCACGACCGGTGCGTTCAGCCTCTGCCACGATCCGCTTCGAAATCTTGTGGTTGATGTCCTTGTTGCGGCGGGCTTCCTTGCCCGCGTACTTCTTCGCCCGCCGCTTCGCGGACTTCGTGCCCTTCTTCTGGAGCTTGGAGCGCAGCGCCCGGTCGTTCGTACGCTTGCGGTTGATCCGGCGCCCGCAGTGGCGCTCGCCGTCACAGGTGGCGGCGATGTTCACGATCCCCAGGTCGACCCCGACGAAGCCCACCGGGTGAGCGTTGAGGGTCTTCTCGGGGATCTCGCAGGTCGCGATCAGGAACCACTTCCCGCCCTGGCGGACCAGGTCGGACTCGCCGTGGCGGTGTCCGGCCAGCACAGCCAGCTGCTCTGCCTGCCCGGTGAACGCCATGCCCTTCAACCGGCCCGCCGTGGTCCAGATGGAGACCGTGCGGGCCTGGTGCTGCCAGGACAGCATGCGGTCGTCGTAGGGCTGGGCCGCGTTCTTGCGGAAAGTGACCGGCTTGCCCGAGACGCGGGTGTGGCGCTTGGTGCCGGGCCGGCCGTACCGGCCGGCCCGGAGGTTGGCCTTCAAGGTGGTGTAGGCGTCACAGGTCTTCTTGATCGTGTGCTGGGCGGCCTGCGCCCCCAGTCCCCAGCGTTGTCTGATCTCGGTGTAGGTGTGCTTGCGCAGGCCCAGGGGGCGGTGCACGCCCTCTTCGAAGGCGACGCGGGCGGCCCAGGAAGCAGCCTCGTTGCAGAGGTGCAGGGTTGCCTCAAGTGCCGCCGCCTGTACGGGCGTCGGTAGGAGTTTGACCCGCACCACCAGCTTCATGACGGCGACGCTAGCACTCCTACAATCAGTCCATATCGCCTCGATGGGAACAAAGACCCGATCTGAGGAGGGGTGGAACAGTTGTCTCCACCCTCCACGCGGACTTGGTCTCACCCCGAAGTGCCGACGCGGCCCCTTCACCGACGAGATCCTCGTCCGATGCGAGGAGATCATGCGGGACGTGTGCACCGACTTCGGCGCTGAGCTGACCGAGTTCAACGGCGGAACCGACCAGGTCCATCTCCTGGTCCACTATCCCCCCCCAAGATCGCACTGTCCCGGCTGGTCGGCTCCCTCAGGGGCGTCTCCGCCCGCCGACTGCGCCAGGAGTTCCCCGCCCACATCCGCCGCTACCTATGGGGCGACCGCTTCTGGTCCCCGTCCTACTTCGCCGCTTCCGCCGGCGGGGCTCCACTCAAAGTGATCAAGGAGTACATCGAGAACCAGAAGCGCCCCGGCTGAGCCTTCACGTCCGGCTCCGCCGGACCGGCCGTCCCGACGCTCCGCGCCGGCTCGATTTCACCGGCTCCGCCGGACCGGCCGCCCCGACGCTCCGCGTCGCAACCACGGGAAGCGATTCCTCCCGGGCGTGAACGCCCGGGGTTCCCCGCAAGAATCCGCTGAAGCTCCTCGAGGGCCGGATCCGCAGGGCTTCGAGGGTGCCGGATCCGCAGGGCTCAGGCCGTGGCGGGGCGGGAGAGGGCCCGCCGCAGGGCCAGTGCCGCCATCGGCAGCAGCAGGCATGCGCCGGTGACGTTGAGCCAGCCGTAGCTCGCCCGGGAGACGATGACCCCGGCGACCGCCCCGCCGACCCCCGCCGACGCGTTCATGGCCAGGTCCGACAGCCCCTGTACGGCGGCGTGTGCGGACTGCGGAACGGAGTCGGTGAGCAGTGCCGAACCGGCGACCAGCCCCGCGGACCAGCCGAGCCCGAGCACGAACAGACCCGCCGCCGTCCTGCCGTGGGCTGCGCCCGCCGTCCCTGCCAGCAGCGCGGCCAGCGAGAGCAGCCCGACCGCCAGACCGATGACGGTGAGCCGGCCGAAGCGGTCCGACAGCCACCCCATCACCGGTGAGAACGCGTACATCCCCGCGATGTGTCCGCTGATCACCAGGCCGACCAGCTGGAGCCCCGCGCCGTGGTGGCTGAGGTCGACCGGGGTCATCACCATGATCGAGGCCATCGCGGTGTGCGAGACGGTCACGGTCACCAGCGCCAGCCGGGCCATCGGAGCGGCCCGTACGGCCGCGAACCCCGCACGCAGTGAACGGTCCCCGGCCGACCGGTCCTGCCGCGGGGCCAGGGCGCGCGCCGTGAGCAGCGGGTCGGGCCGCAGGAGTGCCGCGACGACGAGCGCGGCGAGCAGGAAGATGCCGGCCGCCCAGACGAACGGACCGGCCGTCTCGGACACGCTTGTCCCCCGGAAGACCCGGCCCGCGGGAGCCGCGATATTGGGCCCCAGCACGGATCCGATGGTGGTGGCCCAGATGACGGTCGAGATCGCCCGGCCGCGTCGCTCGGGCTCGGCCAGATCCGCGGCGGCGAATCTGGCCTGCAGGTTGGCGGAGGAGCCCGCGCCGAAGCCGGCCATGCCCAGGAGCAGCAGTGGGAAGCTCTCCAGCACGGTGGCCAGCACCACGAGACCGGCGCCGAGCGCACCGATCAGATACGCCAGCACGAGACCGGGTCGGCGCCCGCGCGAGGTCATCAGCGCGGCCAGTGGCAGCGACAGCAGGGCGGTTCCCGTCACCGACGCGGTGGGTGCGAGACCCGACAGCGCCTCGGAGCCGCCGACCTGTGTCGCCAGTACGGGCGCCAGGGTGATGCCGACGGGGACACCGAGACCGCCGAGTATCTGGCCGGCGATGAGCACGGCGGACGTCCGGCGCCGGAGCCGCGGCAGATCGGCCGCGGTGACCCGCCCGGCGGAACCCGCCCTGCCAGGGGTATCGGATGGGTCGAGGGTGTTGGTCACCGACGCAGTGTGCCAGCTCATACGCACGTGCGAAACGAGGTTGACGGGCCGTCCCGGGCACCGGCTCAGAACAGCGGCTGCGGGAGCACACCCTCCAGTGCCAGCAGCTGCCGTTTGGTCTCAAGACCGCCGCCGAAGCCGCCGATCCCGCCGTCACGCTCCACCACCCGGTGGCAGGGCACCACCACCGGCAGCGGATTGGATCCCATCGCCGCCCCGACCGCCTGGGCGGCCCCGGGCTGCCCGACCCGGTCGGCGAGGTCCCCGTAACCGGCGACCGCGCCGTAAGGCACGCCCGTCGACAGCTCACGGAGCACCTGACGGTTGAACCCGCTCGTCAGCGACCAGTCCAGATCGAGCGAGAAGTCCCGCAGGGTGCCCGCGAAGTACGCCGCGAGCTGGCGTATCGGCTCGGCCAGCCGGGCGGAGCCGGGAGCTTCGACGAGCTCGGCGCCGAGCCGGGCGCGCAGCCCGGCCAGCGCCCTGTCCCGTACCTCCGGACGGGCGTGGAAGACCACACTCACCAGCCCGGCCTCGGTCGCGGCCAGCAGCAGCGGGCCGATGTCGCTCTCGACGACCGCCCACTCGACAACCCCGTTGCTGTTCATGGAAACCACCGTACGGCCGGCCACTGACAACGGTCGGCGGCCGGCCGCGACGGCTGTCCGGGGTCGGTCAGCCGGTGGCCCCACGGACCCCGGTGGCCGCCCGCACCACGTCGGGGGCGTTGGTGATGATGCCGTCCGCGCCGTAGCCGGCCACCCGGCGCGCGGCCTCCGCGTCGTTGACCGTCCAGGCGTTGACCCGGAGCCTCTTCCGGTGCGGCCCCTTCAGCGCGTGCACCGCCGCCACGTACTCGCCCGAGACGGAGGTGTGCGTCGGGTTGATCTGGTCGGTGAACTCGGCGTACGAGGGCAGATCGGCGACGGCCGGGTTGCCCAGGAAGCCCGTGACGACGTCCGGCCGCTGTTCGTGCACCGTGCGCACACTGTCCGCGCCGAAGCTCTGGATCACGAGGCGGTCGCGGACGTGGCCGCGGTCGAGCCATCCCTCCTGGCGCAGCACGCTCAGGGTCGCCCGTTCGATCCCCGGGTAGATCTCGGGGCTCTTGATCTCCATGAGCAGGTTCTGGCGGTTGTGCCCGATCCGGTCCAGGTACTGCCGGAGTGTGGGCACCCGGACGCCGGCGTACTGCGGGCCGAACCAGCTGCCCGCGTCCAGCCGCGCGATCTCGGCGGCCGTGAAGTCCTTGACCGCCCACGGCGCACGGTCCGGGAAGACCTCCTCGGCGTCGGTCGTCCGCTTCAGATCGGTGTCGTGGATGACGACGAGCACGCCGTCCTTGGTGAGCTGGACGTCGTTCTCCACCCAGTCGAAGCCGAGTGCGCGGGCCCTGTCCACGGCCGCGAGAGTGTTCTCCGGGGCGTAGGCCGAGGCGCCCCGGTGGGAGATGACGAGCGGCTCCGGGGCGGTCCGGGCCGGCGCGGGGTCGCCCGCCGTCCGGATCCCGGGGGCCGCTGCCGTGTGTCCGGCCGTGACGGCGCGGGTCGCTGTCACGGTGTGCCCGGCGACGGTCGTGTCCGTGACCGTTGCGTCGGTGGTCGACATCAGGAAGGTGCCGGCGCCCAGCAGGGCGGCGGCAGCGACGGAGGCAGTTGCGGTGCCTGCGTGCACGTGGACTCCTTGCGTCAGAGTTGCGGACGGCCCGAGAGTCGCAGTCGCCTCCGAACGGGGGACGGGCGAAGGATGGCCACCATGTGAACGCACCCCGGGGACCGCGTCACGGGCCGGTGCCCCTGTCGATAAAATGCAGTTCTTCTGTTTGTTTGCCGGGCCTTGCGCCTTAGGGTCATCCGCACCCGGGCTTCTGCGAAGGGCGTTTGGATGCAGGGCACAATCGACGGTTTCAGCTATGGGGCAGTGACCCCCGTCGCGGCGTTTGTCATGGCTTGTCTCGGTGCGGCTCTGGGGCTGCGCTGCACAACCCGGTCGCTGCGCACGGAACGGTCCTTCAAGGCCGGCTGGCTGGCTCTCGGCGCGACCTCCATAGGCTCCGGAATCTGGACGATGCACTTCATCGCGATGATGGGTTTCTCCGTCGAGGAGGTACCGATCGGGTACGACGGGCCGATCACGTTCGTCAGTCTCGCCGTCGCGATCGTCATGGTCGGCGTGGGGATCTTCCTCGTCGGGTACCGGGGCGCAACCCCGATGGCGCTGGTGACGGGTGGCACCATCACCGGACTCGGCGTCGCCACCATGCATTACCTCGGCATGGCCGGCATGCGACTTGATGGGCAGTTCGAGTACGACACGATCACCGTGACGCTCTCCGTGTTCGTCGCCGTCGTGGCCTCGACCGCCGCGCTCTGGGCCGCCGTCTCCATCCGGGGCTTCCTGCCCAGCCTCGGCGCCGCCGTCGTGATGGGCGTCGCCGTCAGCGGAATGCACTACACGGGCATGGCGGCGCTCCGGGTCCACCTGCACACCGGACCGGTCACCGGCGGCAGCCCGGGCGACACCCCGACCGGCATGCTCGTGCCGATGCTGATCGGCCCGGCCTGCTTCCTGTTGCTCGCCGGGGTCGTCGTGATGTTCGACCCCCTGGTCGTCATGGGCACCCCGGACTGGAACGATCCCGCGGCCGTCCGGGCCCCCGGCATCCCCGCCCAGCGCCAGGTCCCGCGGTTCGGTACGCACGCCGACCCGGCGTCCTTCCACTCCCAGCGGCGCGACCCCGTGGACCACCACGAGCGCTGAGCCGGCCCCGTTGTCAGTGGGGGGTCGTACGGTGGTTGCATGCGGCCCGTTTCGAAGATCGAACGTTCGGTGGCGCCTTTCGAGGTCGTCAGTCCCTACCAGCCCAGCGGCGACCAGCCGGCAGCCATCGCCGAGCTGGAGCGGCGCGTCACGGCCGGTGAGAAGGATGTCGTGCTGCTGGGCGCGACCGGCACCGGAAAATCGGCGACCACCGCCTGGATGATCGAGAAGCTGCAGCGCCCCACCCTGGTGATGGCGCCGAACAAGACCCTCGCCGCCCAGCTGGCCAACGAGTTCCGTGAGCTCCTGCCCAACAACGCCGTCGAGTACTTCGTCTCGTACTACGACTACTACCAGCCCGAGGCGTATGTCCCGCAGTCGGACACCTACATCGAGAAGGACTCCTCGATCAACGAGGAGGTCGAGCGGCTGCGCCACTCCGCGACCAATTCCCTGCTCACCCGGCGTGACGTCGTCGTGGTCGCCTCCGTCTCCTGCATCTACGGCCTCGGCACACCGCAGGAGTACGTGGACCGGATGGTCCAGCTCAAGGTGGGCGACGAGATCGACCGCGACCAGCTGCTGCGCCGTTTCGTGGAGATCCAGTACAGCCGTAACGACCTGGCGTTCACCCGCGGCACCTTCCGGGTGCGTGGCGACACCATCGAGATCTTCCCGGTCTACGAGGAGCTCGCCGTCCGCATCGAGATGTTCGGCGACGAGATCGAGGCGCTCTCCACCCTCCACCCGCTCACCGGCGAGGTCATCAGCGAGGACGACTCCCTCCACGTCTTCCCCGCCAGCCACTACGTGGCGGGACCGGAGCGCCTGGAGAAGGCCGTCGGCGGCATCGAGCGGGAGCTGGAGCAGCGGCTGGCCGAGCTGGAGAAGCAGGGCAAGATGCTGGAGGCCCAGCGGCTGCGGATGCGCACCACGTACGACATCGAGATGCTGCGGCAGATCGGCACCTGCTCAGGCGTCGAGAACTACTCGATGCACTTCGACGACCGAACCCCCGGTACCGCGCCCAACACCCTTCTGGACTACTTCCCCGAGGACTTCCTCCTCGTGCTCGACGAGTCGCACGTCACCGTGCCGCAGATCGGCGCGATGTACGAGGGCGACGCCTCCCGCAAGCGGACCCTCGTCGACCACGGATTCCGGCTGCCGTCCGCCCTGGACAACCGCCCGCTGAAATGGGAGGAGTTCCTCGGACGGATCAACCAGACGGTCTACCTCTCCGCCACCCCCGGCAAGTACGAGCTCTCCCGCGGCGACGGTTTCGTGGAGCAGATCATCCGCCCGACCGGCCTCGTCGACCCGGAGATCGTCGTCAAGCCCACCGAGGGCCAGATCGACGACCTGGTGCACGAGATCCGCAAGCGCACCGAGAAGGACGAGCGGGTCCTGGTCACCACCCTCACCAAGAAGATGTCGGAGGACCTCACCGACTACTTCCTGGAGCTCGGTATCCAGGTCCGCTACCTCCACAGTGACGTCGACACCCTGCGCCGCATCGAGCTGCTGCGCGAGCTGCGCTCCGGCGAGTACGACGTCCTGGTCGGCATCAACCTCCTGCGCGAGGGTCTCGACCTTCCCGAGGTGTCGCTCGTGGCCATCCTCGACGCCGACAAGCAGGGCTTCCTGCGCTCGGGCACCTCACTGATCCAGACCATCGGACGAGCGGCCCGTAACGTGTCGGGCCAGGTCCATATGTACGCGGACAAGGTCACCCCGGCGATGGCGCAGGCCATCGACGAGACCAACCGGCGCCGCGAGAAGCAGATCGCCTACAACACCGAGCGCGGCCTCGACCCGCAGCCGCTGCGCAAGAAGATCAACGACATCGTCGCGACCATCGCCCGCGAGGAGGTCGACACCGAGCAGCTGCTCGGCACCGGTTACCGCCAGACGAAGGGCGCCAAGGCGCCCGTGCCCACGCTGGGCGTCAAGGCCGGTTCAGCCGCGAAGGCCGGACAGGACGGGGCGGTGGTGACGGACCGCCCGGCCACCGAACTCGCCGGGATCATCGAGGAGATGACCGACCGGATGCGCGCGGCGGCCGCGGACCTGCAGTTCGAGGTGGCCGCCCGGCTGCGCGACGAGGTGGGGGAGTTGAAGAAGGAGTTGCGCCAGATGCGTGAGGCGGGTCTGGCCTGACCCCGCCGGGCTGGGTGTGTTGCAGGACCGACACAAAACGGCCCGGGCCCGGTACGCCGGTGGTGCCACTGCGTAGGGTGCTGGAAACCGCGCAAGGACGGTTGCGGGGAAAGCGGAGAGGGGACAGCGCGTGACGGTCAACATGACCAAGGGCCAGGCCATCAGCCTGCAGAAGAGCGACGGGGGGACCCTGACCGCGGTACGGATGGGGCTCGGCTGGCAGGCGGCACCGCGCCGCGGTCTGTTCGGCTCGCGCACCCGGGAGATCGACCTGGACGCCTCGGCGGTCCTGTTCGCCGACAAGCAGCCGGTCGACGTCGTCTTCTTCCGGCACCTCGTCAGCGACGACGGATCGGTCAAGCACACCGGGGACAACCTGGTCGGCGGCGCCGGCTCGGGCGGCGACGACGAGGCGATCCTGGTCGACCTCCAGCGGGTGCCGGTCCACATCGACCAGATCGTCTTCACGGTGAACTCCTTCACCGGGCAGACGTTCCAGGAAGTGCAGAACGCCTTCTGCCGCATCGTGGACGAGACCAACGGGCAGGAGCTCGCCCGCTACACACTGGACGGCGGCGGGCAGTACACCGCCCAGATCATGGCGAAGGTGCACCGCTCGGGGAACGGCTGGCAGATGACCGCCATCGGCACCCCGGCCAACGGCCGCACCTTCCAGGACCTGATGCCGGCGATCCTGCCGCACCTGTAGGCAGAGCCGGACCAGCGGGTCCGCATCGGTACGCGCAGCTCCCGGAGGCATCGGCCGCCGGGAGCTGCACGGCATCGCGGCACCCGGCAGTACGACACGGCACCGGACGGTGCCGCACCGCACGCGGCGACGTGTCGCGCGGCAGTAACTCGTCGAGGGGACAGGGCAATGACGGCCGAGCTGGTCCGGGGGCAGAACCACACCTTGCCCCAGACCCGTCTGGAGATCCGGGTGTCGGCCGGTGCGCCGGTCGTGGCCGGCGCCACGCTCGGCGACGAGCGCGGCACGGTGCACGGCGTCGAGTGGATCGCCCACCCCGGCTCCCCGCAGCTGCCGGGGCTCGAAGTGTCCCGGCAGGCCGCCGCCGACCACCGGCTCGCCGTCGACCTCGACGCCCTGCCCGACGAGGTGCACCGGGTCACGGTGCTGCTCGCCCTGCCGCTGGAGTCGGGCGGTCCCACCCGGTTCGGCGCCGTGGCCTCGCCCTTCGTCGCCGTCACCGGCCTCGAAGGCACCGAGATCGCCACCTTCACCCTGACCGGTCTGGACACCGAGTCCGCCGTCACCGCCCTGGAGCTCTACCGCCGGCAGGGCGGCTGGAAGGTCCGTGCGGTCGGCCAGGGCTACGCGGGCGGTCTCGCCGCGATGCTCGCCGACCAGGGCGTGGACCGGGCCGCCGAACTGGCCGGTTCGATACAGGAGGCGGTCGCCCGCGGCCTGGCCCGCTCGGTGGCGCCGCCCCCGCCCCGCACCCCGGAGGGCGACCGGGTCAGGCACGCGACGACCCCCGCACCGGCCCCCGGCGCCGGGCAGCCCCCGGTCCCGCCACCGCCGGCCCAGGAGCCCGGTCCCGCCGGACCGCAGGCCGCCCCGGGCGGCCCCATCGACTACGCGCACCCGCGCCGTCAGTCCGCCGCGCCTCCGCCGCCCCCTCCCGCCGCAGCGCCCGCAGACCCCGGACAGCCGGTGCAGCCCGTTGCCGGGGACGCGACCGGATGGTCCATGGACGAGCGCCTCTACAACCAGGTCTGGGGGATGTTCGAGGACCTGGCCAGGGCCACCGCCGCGTACCGCAGCGCCGTCGATTTCGCCGAGTCCCGGATGGACCAGGAGCTGGAGCGGACCCTGTCCGACCCGCGCAGCCGGATCGGCGGTACGGGTGACCGGGCCCGGGAGCAGGCCCGCGCCAAACGCGACGAGCTGACCGGCCGGGCCCGCGAGGCCCTGGACCGCGACCTCTCCCAGCTGGCCGCCGAGTCCGCCGTGGTGGAACCCGCGCTCCCCGCCTCGTACGCGGGCTGGGACAACCCCGTCTGGCACGCCTACCGCGTTCCGATGGAGATCCCGATGGCGCTGCGGATCGGCGATCTGCACCTGCCGGAGGACACCACCCTGCGCATTCCGCTGCTCGTACGGCTGCCGCTGGAGCGCGGGATCTGGATCGACAGCGGGCGAACGGCCTCCGAGGCGGCCGCCCTGACCGGTACCGACCAGCTGCGCCGGCTGGCCATGGAGAGCGCGGTGCTGCACGCCGCCCGGCTGCTGGCCGTCTACCCGGCGGACGAGTTCTCGGTCCATGTCATCGACCCGGCGGGCTCCGCCACCGCCGCGCTCGCCCCGCTGGTCCGCTCAGGGGTGCTCGCGGGCCCGCCCGCGTCCGGACCCGGGGGAGTGTCCTCGGTCCTCGCCCAGCTCACCCGACGGGTCGATCTGGTGCAGATGGCGATCCGGGCCGGTGCCGCCGATTCGCTCCCGCCCGATCTGGACCCGGCCGAGCAGCTGCTGATCGTCAACGACTTCCCGCACGGTTTCGACGACCGTGCCGTCACCCAGCTGCGCTACCTCGCCGACGAGGGTCCGTCCGTCGGCGTCCATCTCCTGATGGTCGCGGACCGGGAGGACGCCTCCGAGTACGGACCGGTCCTCGACCCGCTGTGGCGTTCCCTCCTCCGGATCACTCCGGTCGCCGACGATCATCTGGCCGATCCCTGGGTCGGCCACGCCTGGACGTACGAGCCGCTGCGGACGCCGCCCGGCAGCGCTGTCCTGGACCTGGTGCTCGCCCAGGTGGCGGCCGCCCGCCGTGCCGGACACCGCTGACCAGCCCGGCACCCTTCACCATCAACCGTCCTGACCTGGCATTTTGAGGCACCTTTACCCATCTCTTTACCTTTCCTTGGTGTTCCCTGTACTGTTCTTCGAGCGGAGGGGAGTACTCCCAGCGCGGCGTGCCCGTCAGTACGGACTGTGACCGGTCCCGGGGCGCCGGCCGAGGCGCGCAGCCCGCGCGCCCAGGTGGAAGAGACCTCCGGCAGCGACGACGCTGATCAGTAGCCGTAGCGAACTGCCGGAGGCGCAGTGGACGTTTCATGGACCCTCTGGGCGCTGACCATTCTTGGTCTGTGCGCCCTCATCGCCGTCGACTTCTTCATCGGGCGCAAGCCTCATGACGTGTCGACCAAGGAAGCCGGAATCTGGACGATCGTCTGGATCGCCCTGGCCGCCCTCTTCGGACTCGGCCTGCTCGCCTTCGGCGAGAGCCAGGCCTCGGGCGAGTTCTTCGCCGGCTTCATCACCGAGAAATCGCTGAGCGTCGACAACCTCTTCGTCTTCGTGCTGATCATGGCGAAGTTCTCGGTGCCCTCCCACCTCCAGCAGCGGGTGCTGCTCTTCGGTGTGCTGATCGCTCTGGTGCTCAGGGCGGTCTTCATCGCCGCAGGTGCCGCGGTCATCGCCAACTTCTCGTGGGTCTTCTACATCTTCGGCGCGTTCCTGATCTTCACCGCCTGGAAGCTCATCCAGGAGGCGCGGGCCGACGAGGAGGAAGAGGAGTTCGAGGAGAACCGTCTCCTGAAGACGATCGAGCGCCGCTTCGGTGTCGCCGACCGGTACCACGGGACCAAGCTCTTCATCCGCAACAACGGCAAGCGCGTCCTGACGCCCCTGATGGTCGTCATGCTCGCCATCGGCACCACGGATGTGCTGTTCGCGCTGGACTCCATCCCGGCGATCTTCGGCCTGACCCAGGATCCGTACATCGTCTTCACCGCCAACGCCTTCGCGCTGATGGGGCTGCGGCAGCTGTACTTCCTGATCGGCGGGCTGCTCAAGAAGCTGGTCCACCTCAGCTACGGGCTGTCGGTCATCCTCGGCTTCATCGGCGTCAAGCTGGTGCTGCACGCCCTGCACGAGTCCGGGGTGCACGTCCCCGAGATCTCCATCCCGGTCTCGCTCGGTGTCATCTGCGGCGTGCTGGTGATCACCACGATCACCAGCCTGCTCGCCAACAAGAGGCAGGCCGAGGCGGAGGCCGGGAAGGCCGGGGACGACGCCGACAAGGGCGCCGGAATCGACGCCTGAACCGGCCGTCAGGCCCGGTGACGCCTGCGGCGCGGCCCCGGTGAACCCGCTACGCGGGGTCGCCGGGGCCGTTTCACCAGCCGCGGGCGCGCCACTCGGGCAGCTGCGGACGCTCGTCGCCCAGCGTGGTGTCGTCCCCGTGGCCCGGATAGACCCAGGTCTCGTCCGGCAGCGTGGCGAAGAGCTTGGTCTCCACGTCGTGCAGCAGGCTGACGAACGCGTCGGCGTCACCGAACGTGTTGCCGACCCCGCCCGGGAAGAGGCAGTCGCCGGTGAACAGGTGCGGAGCGCCCTGCGGGTCGTCGTAGACGAGCGCGATCGAACCCGGGGTGTGGCCGGTCAGATGGCGGGCGGTCAGCGAGATCTGTCCGACCCGGATGGTGTCGTTGTCCTCGACGGGCACATCGGTCGGGACCTCGATGCCCTCGGCGTCGTACCGCCCGGCGTACGTACGCGCACCCGTGGCCGCCACGACCTCGCCCAGCGCCTGCCAGTGGTCGCCGTGCCGGTGGGTGGTGACGACCGAGGCGATCGAGTCGTCACCGATCAGCTGCAGCAGGGTGCCGGCGTCGTTGGCCGCGTCGATCAGGAGCTGCTCGCCGGTGGCCCGGCAGCGCAGCAGATAGGCGTTGTTGTTCATCGGGCCGACGGCGACCTTGGAGATCATCAGATCCGTCAACTCGTGTACGTCCGCACGCCCGCCGACCTTGACCGCTCCGCTGTACGTCATGCGTCTCAGCCTATAGCGGGGGCAGTGCGGGAAGGGCCCCGCCCTCGACGGTCAGTGCCGACCCGTCGCGGCGCCCGCTGAGCCACCCGAGCAGCTCGGGTGCCGTGCCGCGGACCACGACCGGACCGCTCTGCGCGCCGCCGCCGGTCGTCCAGGTCCGGCCCGTCCCGTCGGCCACGTCCGTCGGGACGACCGCGGAGTGCCCGGCGAACCGCTCGGCCAGGAAGCCGATCTCCCGCGCGGTGAACTCGTCCGGCAGGTCCTCCAGCTCGTAGCCGACGCCCAGGTCGACGTGGTGCAGCTCGACCTCGATACGGCGGCGGAAGGGGATCCGGGAGGCCGAGTCCGTCACACCGTTGCGCATCGCGACGGTGCGTGACCAGTCGGCCGGGGCCGCGGCGGCCGCCACGAAACGGGCCGCGCTCGCCACCAGGTCGGCCAGCTGTCCGGCCTGCGGCCGGGGGGCGTCGCGCTCGATGTCACGGTCGCGGGTTTCGCTGTCTGCGTACATCGGCCGGCCCTGGAGAACATTTACGAGCGCGTCGGCGTTACGTGAAAGGTGCGCGAGGACATGACCCCGGCTCCAGCCGGGCAGCCGTGACGGCCGGGAGAGCGCGGAGTCGTCCAATTTCTCCGTGGCGCTGAGCAGTCGCTCGGTCGCTTCCCGCAGTGCGTCCAGGTCGTGCACGTGATCAATCATGGGGTCGAGAGTAGCCCCGCCACTCATTCGGGTGAAGGAGTCATCAGCCGTCCGTAAATCGAATGCGCGTGCTATACGCTCGGAGTCGAAAGCTCCGTACATCGCTGTGGCACCCCCCATATCCTGGGGCAGGGGCTCAGTTCCCCCGCTTCTCTCTAGAAAGGTGCGGACCGGCGTGGCCGACCGTCTCATCGTCCGTGGCGCTCGCGAGCACAACCTCAAGAACGTCTCGCTCGACCTTCCCCGCGACTCCCTCATCGTCTTCACCGGGCTCTCCGGGTCGGGCAAGTCGTCGCTCGCGTTCGACACGATCTTCGCCGAGGGGCAGCGGCGTTACGTGGAGTCGCTCTCCTCGTACGCCCGGCAGTTCCTCGGTCAGATGGACAAGCCGGACGTCGACTTCATCGAAGGGCTCTCGCCCGCCGTCTCCATCGACCAGAAGTCGACCTCGCGCAACCCGCGCTCGACGGTCGGCACCATCACCGAGGTCTACGACTACCTCCGGCTGCTCTTCGCCAGGATCGGTAAGCCGCACTGCCCCGAGTGCCGTCGTCCGATCTCCCGGCAGTCGCCGCAGGCCATCGTGGACAAGGTGCTCGGCCTGCCCGAGGGCAGCCGGTTCCAGGTCCTCTCGCCGCTGGTGCGCGAGCGCAAGGGCGAGTTCGTCGACCTCTTCGCCGATCTGCAGACCAAGGGGTACAGCAGGGCCCGGGTCGACGGCGAGACGATCCAGCTCTCCGAGCCGCCCACGCTCAAGAAGCAGGAGAAGCACACCATCGAGGTGGTCGTCGACCGCCTCACCGTCAAGGACAGCGCCAAGCGCCGGCTGACCGACTCGGTCGAGACCGCGCTGGGTCTCTCCGGCGGCATGGTCGTGCTCGACTTCGTCGACCTGCCCGAGGACGACCCCGAGCGTGAGCGGATGTACTCCGAGCACCTCTACTGCCCGTACGACGACCTCTCCTTCGAGGAGCTGGAGCCGCGCTCCTTCTCCTTCAACTCACCCTTCGGCGCCTGCCCCGACTGCACGGGCATCGGTACGCGGATGGAGGTCGACCCTGAGCTGATCGTCCCGGACGAGGAGAAGTCCCTCGAAGAGGGTGCGATCCACCCCTGGTCGCACGGACACACCAAGGAGTACTTCGGCCGGCAGATCAACGCGCTCGCCGAAGCCCTCGGATTCCGTACGGACATCCCCTGGGCCGGGCTGCCGCAGCGCGCCAAGAAGGCACTGCTGCACGGCCACAAGATCCAGACCGAGGTCCGCTACCGCAACCGGTACGGGCGCGAGCGGGCCTACACCACCCCCTCCTTCGAGGGTGCGGTGCAGTTCGTCAAGAGGCGGCACTCCGAGGCGGAGAGCGACTCCAGCCGGGAGCGCTTCGAGGGCTACATGCGCGAGGTGCCCTGCCCCACCTGTGAGGGCACCAGGCTCAAGCCGATCGTCCTCGCGGTGACGGTGATGGAAAAGTCCATCGCCCAGGTCGCGGCGATGTCGATCAGCGAGTGCGCCGAGTTCCTCGGCCGGATGAAGCTGAACGCCCGCGACAAGAAGATCGCCGAGCGGGTGCTCAAGGAGGTCAACGAGCGGCTGAAGTTCCTGGTCGACGTGGGCCTGGACTACCTCTCGCTGAACCGCGCGGCCGGCACCCTGTCCGGCGGCGAGGCCCAGCGCATCCGGCTCGCCACCCAGATCGGCTCCGGCCTGGTCGGCGTGCTCTATGTGCTGGACGAGCCGTCCATCGGCCTGCACCAGCGCGACAACCACCGGCTGATCGAGACCCTGGTCCGGCTCCGCGACATGGGCAACACCCTCATCGTCGTCGAGCACGACGAGGACACGATCAAGGTCGCCGACTGGATCGTCGACATCGGCCCCGGTGCCGGTGAGCACGGCGGCAAGGTGGTCCACTCCGGATCGCTGAAGGAGCTGCTGGCCAACGACAAGTCGATCACCGGTCAGTACCTGACCGGCAAGAAGTCGATCGCGATGCCCGAGATCAGGCGTCCCGTCGACCCCTCGCGCCTGCTCACGGTGCACGGCGCCCGGGAGAACAACCTCCACGACATCGACGTGGCCTTCCCGCTCGGTGTGCTGACCGCTGTCACCGGTGTCTCCGGCTCCGGAAAGTCGACGCTGGTCAACGACATCCTCTACACCCACCTGGCGCGCGAGCTGAACGGCGCCAAGTCGGTACCCGGCCGGCACACCCGGGTCGACGGGGACGACCTCGTCGACAAGGTGGTGCACGTCGACCAGTCGCCCATCGGCCGCACGCCCCGGTCCAACCCGGCGACGTACACCGGTGTCTTCGACCATGTGCGCAGGCTGTTCGCGGAGACGATGGAGGCCAAGGTCCGCGGTTATCTGCCGGGCCGGTTCTCCTTCAACGTCAAGGGCGGCCGCTGCGAGAACTGCTCGGGCGACGGCACGATCAAGATCGAGATGAACTTCCTGCCGGACGTGTACGTCCCGTGCGAGGTCTGCCACGGGGCGCGCTACAACCGGGAGACCCTGGAGGTCCACTACAAGGGCAAGTCCATCGCCGAGGTGCTGGACATGCCGATCGAGGAGGGCCTGGAGTTCTTCGAGGCCGTCCCGACCATCGCGCGCCATCTGCGGACGCTCAACGAGGTCGGCCTCGGGTACGTCAGGCTCGGCCAGTCCGCGCCGACGCTCTCCGGCGGTGAGGCACAGCGCGTGAAGCTGGCCAGCGAGCTCCAGAAGCGCTCGACCGGCCGCACGGTCTACGTGCTGGACGAGCCGACCACCGGTCTGCACTTCGAGGACATCTCCAAGCTCATCAAGGTGCTCTCCGGGCTGGTCGACAAGGGCAACACGGTGATCGTCATCGAGCACAACCTCGACGTCGTCAAGACCGCCGACTGGGTCATCGACATGGGTCCCGAGGGAGGCAACGGCGGCGGTCTGGTCATCGCCGAGGGCACCCCGGAGTACGTGGCAGGCGTCCCCGCCAGCCACACCGGGAAGTTCCTCCAGGGCATCCTGGACGCGGACCGGGTCAGCGAGGCGGCGGTTCCCGCAGCCCGTAAGCCGGCCCGGAAGACTGCCTCGAAGAAGGCGGTCGCCGCGAAGTCCGCCCCGGTCAGGAAGACGGCCACGGCGAAGACGGCGAAGGCCACCACGGCGAAGGCCACCGGGACGGCCGCGGCGAAGAAGCCCGCGGCCAAGAAGGCGACCCGCGCGCGCAAGGCCTGACGGCCGGCGAAGCGGCACGGCGAAGC
>NZ_JBHVWF010000094.1:0-32395 GCF_042882365.1 Streptomyces sp. NPDC058221
TTGGGTTATTTCTCTTGGTTCTTTAAAAGCCTTTAGACGTCGTGGGCCGCCGCGTCGTGGCTGACCGGGTCGTGGCCGCGTAAGTCGTGGGTGCCCACGACCCGGTGGAATCGGTCACGGTGCGAAACGAACGGCCCCGGCGGAGAAGACCGCCCTGATGTCGTGGTTCGTCTTGAACCCGCGGTCGGCCATGGGAGTCCGGCAATGGGAGGGGGTGCGACGCGGACCACCTCCCGTCACTGACCTGGCTCCGCGAAGGCGGTCGGTCGGAAGGCACGGCCTGGAGAGCCCAGAACGGTGGAGACACCTCGGTGGTCGAAAATCTCAGTTGACCTGGGATCTGGCGTGGAAATACTGGCTGTCGTCTCAGTTGATCTGGTCTGCTTCCGGCGTTTCGAATTGAACTGGCGGAAGAGCCTACGAGAGGTGACCATGCACGATGACCAAGTGGACGTGACCACTCAGGTCGTTGCGACCTTGATCCAGGAACAGTTCCCTCAGTGGAGCGGCAAGGCGATCCGACTCGTGGCGTCGACCGGGACGGTCAACGCCGTCTTCCGCATCGGGAACGACCTCTCAGCGCGTTTCCCACTGCGTCTGACCGATGCTGCCGAGGCGCTGGCGGTTCTGGAACGGGAAGCCCGGGCGAGCGCGGAGCTGGCGCAGCTGTCCCGGTTCCCTGCCCCGGAACCCGTCGCCCTGGGAAAGCCCGGAGCGGGTTACCCGATGCCGTGGGCGGTCCAGACATGGCTGCCGGGAACGGTCGCCTTCGATGCCGACCCGGGTGGGTCGGACGCTTTTGCCGAGGACCTTGCGGCCTTCATCGCAGCCCTCCGGGAGGCCGAGACGCGGGGGCGGCACTTCAGCGGCGAAGGTCGTGGTGGCGTTCTCGCTCACCACGACGACTGGATGGCGAAGTGCTTCGAGGAGAGCGATGGGCTGCTCGACGTGGGCCGGCTGCGCCAGGTGTGGAGCCGCTTTCGGAAGTTGCCGCGCACGGGTGCCGATGACGTGATGAGCCATGGTGACTTGATTCCCGGCAATGTACTGGTCGCGGGAGACCGGCTCAGTGGCGTACTCGACACCGGCGGCTTCGGCCCGGCCGACCCCGCGCTGGATCTGGTCGGTGCCTGGCACCTTTTGCAGCCAGGACCGCGGGAAGTGCTCCGGCGGACACTGGGCTGTGACGATCTGGAGTGGGAGCGCGGCAAGGCATGGGCGTTCCAACAGGCGATGGGTGTTGTCTGGTACTACGTCGAGACCAATCCGACGATGAGCAGAATGGGGCGCCGGACACTCGACCGCATTCTGGAGCCGATGGAGTGATGTCCGGCCTCCGGGTCGGCCTCGTAGGCGGCGCGGCCCCGGCGGGCCTTCACGTCTCCAGCATGCCGGTGGCCAGCAGTCGCAGTGACACCGCGAGCCGTCGAGTCTCCCCCTGCTTCAGCAGGTGCACGATCGGTCCGCTCTGCAGAGCGCCGAGCAGGATGTGGGCCAGCAACTCGGCATCCAGGTCAGGGCGTTCCCCGGCGATCAGTTCGCTGATGTGACCGTGCCAGAACGCGTAGACCGACTGCTGCTCGCCCGAGTCCTCCTGGCCGGGGCCGGGGCCGGGGCCGGGGTCGGGGGCTGCCGCTGCCTGGCCCAGGGCGGCCAGCAGGCCCTTGTTGCGGCCTACCACGTCCACGACCACGTCGAGGAAGGCCAGCAGTCGCTGCCTGGGTGGGGCTCCCGGGCCCAGCGGCGGGGGGCCGTCCGTGACTGATTCGCGCAGCGCGAGGGCTCGTTCCAGCATCAGCTCCCGCATCAGGCCCGCGCGGCTGCCGAAGCGATGGAACACCGTCCCCTTCCCGACCCCGGCCGCAGCAGCGATGCGTTCCATCGAGACCTGCTCCGGAGGGTGTTCGGAGAGGAGGAGCTCGGTGGCCTTCAGGATCGCGTGCCGATTGCGTGCCGCGTCGGCTCGTTCGCGACGGACTTCCGCCACCAGCTCGCTCCTCATTCAGATCGTGACGCATAGACAACTGGACTGACGGTCCAGTACGGTCGAATTGGACCACCGGTCCAGTTTAGCGCACGCCTCTTGGTCGAGGAGATCTGTCATGCGAAAAGTCCGTTACCACTCCTACGGTGGCCCCGAGGTCCTCGCCTTGGACGAAGTCCCCGACCCCGTCCCGGAGGCAGGCCAAGCGCTCATCCGGACCGATGAAATCGGCGCCAACTTCGTGGACACCCAGCTCCGGCGCGGCTTGGCCCAGGCCGAGCTCTACTCGCGCCCTCTGCCCAGGCCCCTGACCGGAGACGTGGTGGGCACGGTGGAGGCGGTCGGGCCGGACACGGATCCGGCCCTGATCGGGCGGCAGGTCGCCACGATGTCCGAGGACGCGTTCTGCGACCTCGTCGTCGCGGACGCGCGAAGGCTCGTCCCGGTACCTCAAGGGCTGGACGCGGGCACGGCGGGCGTGCTCCCGATGGTCGCTCCGACGGCTCTGGGTGTGCTGCGCGCAGGACGGCTGGCGCACGGCGAGACCGTACTGGTTCATTCCGCCGCGGGTGCCGTCGGCCACCTCGCCGTGCAGCTCGCGAAGACACTGGGTGCCGCTACGGTCATCGCCACCGCGAGTACCGCTGCCAAGCTGGACTTCGCCCGCGCCCACGGCGCCGATATCGGCGTCAACTACACCGATGAGGACTGGCCGGAACAGGTCCGAACGGCCGTGCCCGGCGGTGTGGATGTCGTCCTCGACGCAGTCGGCGGCGACATCATGCGCCGCAGCCTGGACGTACTGGCCCCGTACGGACGGCTGGTGACGTACGGAGCCGCGGGCGGCCGGCTCGGCAGCATCCCCGCCCCCGACCTGTACGCCCTGAGGTCCGTCACGGGGTTCTCCCTCATGGCCGCGCAGGCGGCCGACGCCGGGCGCGCTGCGAAGGACCTGGCCGAACTGACCGCATACGCGGTCCAGGGGTCGCTGCGCGCAGCGGTCCACGCCCGGTTGCCGCTGACCGAGACCGCCGAGGTGCACCGGCTGCTGGAGGGCCGCGCACAGCTGGGCCGCATCCTGGTCGTCCCGTAGGTCGGCCGCCGGGCCGGTCCGGACGCTCGTTGCTGCGGCTGAGGGGCGGCGAGCGTGAAGCTGATCCGCTGCGCAAGGGGTCAAGGGGTCAAGGGGTCAAGGGGTCAAGGAGCGGACGGCCGGCCGCCCGTCAGAGTGGCCGGCGCCCTCTCGTGTGCGGAGCCTGTTCGGGCCCACTCGGATGCACCGAGGTGACGATCACTCCGCCGAGCCGGGGTCTTTGCGCCGGTTGGCATGGAAGCGCGCCTTCTTCTGACGATTCCCGCACGTGTTCATGTCACACCATGTGCGGGTGCGGCTCTGGCTGGTGTCGAAGAAGGCGGCTCGGCAGGTCGGTGATGCGCACAGGGCCAGCTTTCCGTCTCGCTCGCCTGCGATGACGCTGATCGCATCGGCGGCGATCACGCCGAGAGCATCCTCCACCTGGGAAGCGGAGCCGAGCTGCCATCGTCGCGTGCCCTCGGGCGTCAGGACGGCCGCGGCCCGACCCTGAGTGCTGCATTCATTGATGACCTGGACAGCAGGCGCGGGGAGAGGTTCCTGGGTCGCGGCCGCTGTCGCGGCGGCGTGAATCGACTCCCTCAGTTCCCGGGCGAGGCCGAGCTGGGCGGCGGTGCAGGACGTCACGGCGAGGCCGTTCACCGCCAGCCAGTCGATGAGGCGCTGCGGCGTGGGGATGCGCTCCACGGCGTTGCCACGACGCTCGGAGAGAGTCCCCGTGAAGCTGGTCGCCAGCACCCTGCCGAGGCGGAAGTCAGGGAATCCAGCACGCATGGAACCACCTTAGACGGTTGCAGTGTGGCTCGGAGAACTGTTAGAACCGTCTTAGCCGGTTCTACGATGGCCAGGAGGTCCCATGCCCCGTCCGACCAGTGACGTGCAAGCATGTGAAGCCCACGCGACTGACGCCGACCTCGACGATCTGCGCGCGCGGCTGGCCGCGGCGCGACTGCCGGAGGCCGAGACGGTCCAGGGCGCCGCGCCCGGCGCCGGCCGTTGGGAACAGGGTGTTCCGCTCGCCGACCTCATCGATGTCGTGAACTACTGGCGCACCGGGTACGACTGGCGGCCGTTCGAGGCGCGGCTCAACCGGATCGGCCAGTTCCGTACGACCATTGATGATCTGGGAATCCACTTCCTGCACCGCCGGTCCGCGCGCGCGGACGCCACTCCTCTGATCATGACGCACGGCTGGCCGGACAGCATTGCCCGGTTCGTCGACGTGGTGGACGAACTGGCGGATCCGAAGGACGCGGACGCGCCGGCGTTCCACGTCGTGGTTCCGTCGCTCCCGGGCTTTGGTTACAGCGACAAACCGGCCACCACCGGCTGGGGAACCGAAAAGATCGCGGCCGCGTGGGTCGAGCTGATGGGAAGGCTCGGCTACGCCAAGTTCCTGGCCCACGGCGGCGACTGGGGAGGCAATATCACCACGGTTCTCGGCGGCAGGTTCCCGGAGCACGTCCTCGGCATCCACACCACGTTCGCGGAGGGACCGCCCGGTCTGACAACCGACGGGCTGACGGCGGCCGAGCGCGAGTGGACCGAGGAAACCCGCGACTTCTGGCGCCACCGCGCCGCGTACGCGAAGCAGCAGGCGACCCGACCGCAGACCATCGGCTACTCGCTCGTCGACTCCCCGGTGGGGCTCCTTGCCTGGATCCTCGACAAGTTCGCCGAGTGGTCGGACACCGAGGACAGCCCGTTCGAGACGATGTCCAGAGACCGGATTCTTGATGACGTCACCCTGTACTGGCTGACGCGGACCGGCGCATCGGCGGCCCGCATCTACTACGAGAGTCATAACTCGCTCGATCCCGAACTCCGGGTCGACGTCCCGTCAGCACTCACGATGTATCCCCGCGACGTCGAGAAATGTCCGCGCGCCTGGGCGCAGGAGCGGTACCGGAAGATCGTCCGATGGAGCCTGCCCGAAAGCGGGGGGCATTTCCCGGCGTTGGAGGTTCCCGAGTATTTCGTCAAGGACCTGCGAGAGGGTCTCGCGGCGGTGCTGGCCGCCGCTCGCTGAACGCGGCCGGGTGCACGGCCTCTCCGGTCACCGACTGCGCGATCCGTGCGGTGGAACGAGCCGCCGATGACCAGGGAGAGAAGCTTCAGGACCGGTCGTCGATGCCGAGGGCGTGTTCTTTGAGGAATGCGCCCGCGTAGGCGGCCGCTTCTTCTGCCGTCGTGTGACGCAGCCCATCGGCGGCCGTGCCGGACGCTCCGTCAGCACCCCTGCCTGTCCAGCTCCAGTCACCGGAAGGCGCCTGCGCCAGCTCGGCAGTCCCTCCGAAGAGTGCAAGCGCGCGTCTGCCCGCTGCCGCGGGGGCCGGGCGGCTGACGGCGTCGGGCCACTTCTTGCGAGCACCCTGCCGGGTGATTCCCCAGACGGCTCCCAACTGCTCGTAACTTGCGCCGTAGGAGCCGGCGGTTGCTGCCGCCTGCCCGGTCAGCCGCCTGACCTCGGCGTCCATCACCTTCCAAGCGGCCAGGACGGACAGCGTCACTTCGACAGGCTCCGCTTCCCACATGAGGGCGGCGGGCAGCCCCGTTTCTCGGGATCGGATGGCCGTGGCCAGGGGATTCAAGGCCTCGTACAGGGCCTTGTCGAGCTCTGCCTGCTCTTCTGGGGTGACCTCAGGGACCGTCATGCGACAACTATAGTTACCGACTCCGCGTTCGTAAACCAAAGTTTCCAAACTGGCCCTCGATCGCAGCCGCACCGCGTCAGGGAGGCAGGCTCTAAGCTCGTCCTCATGCCGACCCGGGTCCCGTTCGACGAAGCCCTGCGCGCCACCGTGGGCATCCCCAAGCAGAGCAAGCTTCTGGACAGCAGCCCCCGGTCACGGGTGTGGCGGGTCAGGCTGGACGACGGGAGTCCGGTGATCGTCAAGCAGATCACCGACGTCGGGGACGCGGGCGCCGACGCGGACACGCGCTTCGCGCGGGAGGTCGCCGGGCTGCGGCTGGCGGGGCGGGCGATCGGGCCCGCCGTTGCCCCCGCGGTGCTCGCCACGGACGCGTCCGCGCGGGTGATGGTCCTCGAGCACCTGGACGACCTCGGCAAGACGGACGACTGGATGCCGGGGTACGCCGAGTCGCTCGCCCGGCTGCACGCCCTGACCGGACCCGCCGACGCGGGCGCGCTCCCGGCCTGGTCGGGCCCCACGGCCGGCGACGCGGAGTCCTTCCTCGCCCTGGCCCGGGCGCTCGACGTGCCCGTGCCGTCCTCGGTCTCCGATGAACTCGCGGCTCTCCTGGACCGGTTGGACCCCGCCCCGCACCATGCGCTGCTGCACGGCGACCCGTGTCCCGGCAACGACCTGCGCACCGCCGACGGCGTCCGTTTCGTCGACTTCGAGCGGGCCTCGCTCGGTAACGGACTGGTCGAACTCGCCTACTTCCGGGTCGGCTTCCCCACCTGCTGGTGCGCGATGTCGGTCGCCGTGGCCCCGCTCGCGGAGGTCGAGGACATCTACCGGACCACCTGGCGGGGCCTCACCGGCAGGGAGGTGCCGGGCGACCTCGCCGATGCGTGCGCCGGCTGGCTGATCCAGGGCGACGCGCTCGTCGAGCGGGCCCACCGCGGGACCGTCGACCAGCTAGCCCGGGTACCCACCGAGGACTTCGAGTGGGGCTACGTCTCCGCACACGAGCGGCTCATCCACCGCCTCGGCGTGGTCGCCGACATGACCCGCGCCCACGACCACCTGCACGCCGTGGGCCGTCTCAGCTCCGCCCTGGCCGTGCGGCTGCTGGAACGCCGGCCGAACCTGCGGCCGCTGCCCGCGCACGATGCCCGCCCCTGGTACTGATGCCCAGCTCTTAGGGAGGGACGGCGTCTTCAACGAGTTCTGCATGTCCTCCTGCGTCGTACGATCGTCGCGACGGTCGGTGCCGTGCCGGTCGGCGAACCGGATGGCTGAGCACCGGACGCGGGTGACGACCACACACCACACACAGCCGGAGGCCATGAATGATGCGGGTGAGCCGGGGTTCGGGCCGGTTGTACGGAGTGATGCTCCTCCTGGCCGCCGTGGTCCTCCTCGTGGACCAGCTCACCAAGGTCTGGGCGGTCTCCGCGCTGTCCGACGGCGAGAGTGTCACCGTGATCCCGGATCTGATCCGCTTCCGGCTGCTGTACAACGCCGGCGCCGCGTTCTCCATCGGCTCGGGGGCGACATGGGTGTTCGCCCTGGCGGCGGCGGGCGCAGTGGCCGGCATGCTCTACGCCGCACGCCGACTGGCCTCTCGGGGGTGGGCGCTCGTACTGGGCCTGCTGCTCGGCGGCGCGGTGTCCCACCTGGGTGACAGGCTCTTCCGCGAGCCCGGCTTCGCCCGCGGGCATGTCGTGGACTTCATCGACTACGGCGCCTTCGTGGGTAATGTCGCAGACATCGTCCTAGCCTGCGGATGCGCGGCCCTGGTGCTGCTCTGCCTGCGTGGTGTGCCGTTCGCCGAGGTGCCGAGCGAAGAGCCCGTCATCGACGCCGCTACGGCGCGGTCCGGCTCGGCACTGCCTGGCGAATGACCCTCTGCGCCCCTCCCGGGGAGCCGGGGGAGCGGTGGGCCCTCCCGCTCCGGTCAATGTCCTGGTGCGGAAGCAGGGGTGGACCTGCCGGATACGGAGTCGGGGCAGGGGCGACCGTTCCGGTCAGCCATAACCGTTGCGGCCTGCGGAGGGAGCACCGGCAGGTGTTCGACGGGATCCGGACTGCTCGCCGACCGGTGTCCGCAGGCGTGAGATCCTCGCTGCCAGGCGTGACGGCACCGTTGAATCCGACAGGCACGTTCGGGGGAGAACAGAGTTGATCAAGTTACTGATCCTGGCTGCCAACCCGCGTGATACCCATCCACTGCGGCTTGGCGAGGAGACCCGCAGGATCGAGGAACGCATCCGGGAGAGCAAGGCCGCCCATCGGTTCGTCATCCGGTCCGCCTGGGCCGTCACGGTGGACGAACTCCTGTACCAGCTCAACTCCTTCGAGCCGAACGTGGTGCATTTCGTCGGCCACGGCTCGGCCGACCAGATCGTTCTTGAGACGTCGTCGGGTTCGAGCCAGGCGTTGAGCCGGGACGCGCTGAGCACGATCTTCTCCCACTTCCGCCAGTGGCTTCAGGTGGTCGTGCTGAACGCGTGCTATTCGGCAGCCCAGGCGGAATCCCTGGCGGAGCACGCCGATGCGGTGATCGGAATGACGGATCCGGTCGGCGACGCCTCGGCGATCGAGTTCTCGGCCGGTTTCTATCGTGCTCTCGCCTTCGGCCGTTCCGTCGAGGACGCCTTCTCCCAAGGGGTGGCGATGTTGACGGTTCATGGCCTGCCCGACGCGGACGTGCCGAAGCTGATCCACCGCACGGGCGTCGATCCGGCCAAGCTGGTTCTGGCGGGCGCATCGGACGCGGCGATCTCCATCCGTAGGGCAGAGGATCCGCGCGTTCCGCAGGGGCTCCGGAAACGCCTCAAGGACGGGTGCGAGTTCCTTCTGCTGTCCGACGAAGCGACGCGCCTTCAGGAACGGCACGCGGACGACGAGAACCGGATCTTCCTCGAACTCGGGATGCGACAGTCGGACGCTGTCTTCGTCGTCGAGGTGAACCGGTTCTCCGAGGTCGGGACGGTGGCGCGGGTCCTGGCCGAACGACTGATTCCGAACGGAACCCACCTGTACGACTGGACGTTGGTTGCCGACGGCAGGCCTCTCGTCGCGTATCTCAGCCTGGCCATGGCAGGTCTGCGATCCGGGAACGACGTGAAACTGGTCGGCAATCACCGTGCGCCGCAGTGGGCGCCACGCAGCCGATGACCACGAGCGAACTGCTGCTGCTGACCCACGACGACCAGCGGCTTCATCTGGTGCCGGTCCACGCGCTCCGGTCCGTCCTTCTCTTCTCCGCCGGAGACGGTGATCCGGACCGGGCAGCGGTGGCGTGCACGGCACTGCCGTCCGGTCAGCTCGTCCACGTGAACCGTGACGAGATCGGCCCCCATCTGCTGCCCGATGAAGAGATTTCGGCAGCTCTGACCCGGTTCGAAGTGACCGGGCTGCGGCCCGCGCACAGTCAGCGGCCGGCCGGGGATCCCGAAGCCGTTCCGATGTTCGGGAACCTGGCTGATCCCACCTGGCTCTCCCTGTCGCTCGGCGGACAGTGCGACAGCGCCTGCGTGTTCTGCTTCACGGAGTGGATCCGGCACGAACCGAGGCTCACGCGCGAGCAGGCGATGCGTTCCCTCGACGAGGCGGCCTCCATCGCGACCATGGAGGGCGTGGTCCTCACGGGGGGCGAACCGACTCTCCGGAAGGACCTGCCCGGCCTCGTGCGACATGCCTCCGCGAAAGGATTCGGGTCCATCGGGCTGCAAACGAACGGGCATCGAATCTCCGATCCGCGGTACCTGGACGAGCTCGTCGAGTCCGGGGTGACTCACGTCCTGCTGTCCCTGCACGGTGCACGCCGCGAGACCCACGACGGCATCGCCGGACGCAGGGACAGCTTCGCCCTTGCGCTGCGCGCCCTGACATTGCTGGCCTCCGACGGCCGGGTCGTCACCGAGGTCAACTTCGTGGTCTGCGCGCAGAACGTGCCGGAGGTCGAGGACTTCCTCGACCTGGTCTGCCGCATCGCACCGAATACCTCCGTCCGCTATTCGTTCCCGATCGTCGAAGGGGCTGCGTACGACAACGTGGAGGCGACTCTGCCCAGCCTCGGCACCTTCACGGACGGAGTGTCCGCGGCGGTGGTGAAGGCTGCCGGAACCACCCCGGTCTCCGTTGCGAACGTGCCGCCGTGCATCTCGTCGGCAGTCGGTCTTCCACCCACCTACACACTCTCGTTGCGGCGGTCGATGCTGGGTGTGTCCCCGTTCGCGGGTTCCGCGGCCCTACGTGGAGAAGTCGCTGCCAAACTCCAGGAATGCGGCGGCTGCCGCTTCGCCGACGACTGCGACGGCCTGCAACTCCCCTACCTTCGGTATTTCCCCCAGGCCCATCAGCATGTGGCCGCGGCCCGAGGGCGACAGCGGACGTGTTCATGAGGACGGTTGCCCAGCCGGAAGGCAGGCGAGACCGAAGGGTCTGGGACATTCGACCGCGGAGCGGAGCTCGCCCCGTCGCAGGCCACTCGGAGAACATTCAATGGGCCGAAGTGAAGGTTCGACCGCCTTCTCCGACAGGCAGGGCCTGCTGGGGACGGATGATCAAAAAATGCGTCGCGTGGTTGCTGAGGGCGTCGGGATACTGCCGCGGTGACCACTACTGCTACTGCGCCGCGGCCTCAACCGCTTCGACCTCGTGCCCTGAAGCCCGGAGATCTCGTCGTCATCGCGTCGCTGTCCGGGCCGCTGCATGCCGAGTACGAGCCCGACCTCGATCAGGCGGTGGTCGTGCTCGAGCGGATGGGGTTCCGCGTGCGGAGGGCGCCGCTGCTCGAAGCGGGGCGGCACCGCTGGTGGAGTGCGGCGACGCCGGCGGAGATCGCCAGGGAATTCAACACTCTTCTGCGTGATCCGGAGGTACGCGCCGTCATCGCGCACGACGGCGGCCAGACCGCGCTCGGCTACCTCGACCTGATCGACATCGAGGCGGTCAGGGCGGACCCCAAGCCGATCCTCGGACACAGCGACATCTCACTGCTTCACCTGGTGCTCTACGCGCGGACGGGGCTGGTCGGCTTCCATACCGACCTGGCCACCCCCGGACTCGGCGGGCACTGGCAGTCCGCGCCCACCGCACGCAGGGCGGAACTCGAAAAGCTCTACTCGACGCTGCTGACCAGCACGGAGCCGATCGGTGCGCTCCCGGCCGGCCCGTCGTGGGAGTGCTGGCGGACCGGTCGCACCGAAGGCCGCCTGATCGGCGGGGTCCTCAACCGCATCGTGCTGAACCAGGCGACGCGATACGCGCTGCCACTCGAACGGTTCGACGGCGCGGTGCTGTTCTGGGAGGAGCTGGGCGGCCACGCCTCACATGTGTGGAGCTACCTCCAGGTGCTGCGGCACGCCGGCATCCTCGACCGCATCTCCGGCATGGTCGTGGGCGTCCCGACCGCGATCGAGGGACTCGGCGCGCCCGAGGAGTCCCCGAACCTGCGAGAGATAGTCCTCGACGCCCTCGGAGACCGCGACATCCCCGTCCTGGGTAACGTCGAGATCGGACACGCCGGCCCGAACCTCCCGATGCCTGTCGGGACTCGCGTCGCCCTCGACGCGCAGCAGCGGGCCCTGTCACTGCTCGAATCTGCGGCAGGCCCGCTCACGGTGACCGGTCCGGGCAGCTGAACCTCTCACTCCCGACGCACGCACGGGGATCGTGAGAGAACCCGGGTCGTGCCCCATGTGTCACAGGCAACCGCGTCCCCTGGTTCCTCTGGTTCCCCTGGGGCACCGACACCAGGTGCCGGCGGCGGTGTCAGCTCTGTGCGGTGTCGTCGCCCGACTGCCCGGCGGCCTCGGCCGCGGCTGCCTTCTCGCGCATCTTGCGCACCAGCTCCGCCTTCCGGTCGGCTGCACCCTGGCGGTCGAGGTTGCGGTGCGGACCGTTGTTCTGCCGTTCGGCGCGGGACAGCTTCTTGCGCTGGCCGCCGCCCATGCCCACGGGGTTGTTGATGTTCTTGCTGTCGGTCATGGGTTCTCCCGGTAATGATGTGAAGTGGTCTGCGGATTCATCGGTGGGGGACGGGCGGCGACGTCGAAGGACGTCAGCAGCGGCCCATCACGCGCTCACTCGTGAACCGGCGTCTGGAAGAACATGGCAAAGACGTTACCCGGTTCCGTCGGCCCCCGCACACCAGCCTTTTTCGTCGCCCCTGCGCCGGCCGGGCCTTCGGTGAGCGCCCCGGGTCGCCGCCGCTGACCTTCGGCCCCTGAGCATCGCGGGCGACGTGCGGCGCGGTCCGGTCTACGCGTCCCGTTCCGCGTTGAGGCGCTGAAGCAGGTCGAGCAGGGCCTCGCGGTCGGTGGTGGACAAGGCGGAGAAGCAGCGGGCGAGCACGTCGTCGGCGACCTTGTGGCCGGCCGCGAGGAGCTGTTCGCCGGCGGGCGCGAGGTGGTGCTCGATACGGCGGCCGTGTCCCGGCCGGCGCTCGACGAGTCCCTTGGCCGTCAGGCGGCCGACGAGCGTCCCGAAGGCCTGCTCGGTCTGGAACGTCGCCGTGGCCAGGGCACGGCCCGATGCCCCGGGTGAGCGGCTGATGGCACGCAGGGCGTCCCACTGGGCCAGCGTCGTGCCGACGGCCGACAGGGCGCTGTCGAGCGATCGGTGCTGCCGGTACTGGGCTTCCTTTACCGCTCTGCCGAGTTCTTGCAGTTCGCCGTGCATGGGTCGACCCTACCTCAGAACTAAGCTTGTTTATATCAACAAGCTTAGTTAGCCTTCAGGGGTGAACACAGACCTGGAAGCAGCCGTGTACGGCGACCTGTCCCTCACTCTGTCCGAGGCCGGAACCGGGCGGCCCGTCCTGATCCTGCACGGCGGCGGGGGCCGGGCCACGGTCACCGGCCTCGCCGAGCAGCTCTCCCGGAGCGCGCACACCATCACGCCTGTGCACCCCGGCTGGGACGGCACGCACCGTCCCGGATGGCTCACCGGCATCGATGACCTGGCCCTCGCCTACCTGCACCACCTGCACGACCGCCGGCTGCGCGACGTGCTCGTCGTCGGATCCTCGCTCGGCGGCTGGACGGCCGCCGAGATGGCCGTGCGCGACACCGGGGGGATCATCACCGGCCTCGTCCTGATCGACGCCGTCGGCGTGCACATCGAGACGGAGCCGATCACGGACTTCTTCGCCCTCGACGCCCGCGGCGTCGCGGAGCACTCCTGGCACGACGCGGACCGGTACTACCTCGATCCCGCAGACATCCCGGCCGGTCAACTCGCGCTCCGGCAGGGAAATATGGCCACGATGCGCACCCTCGCGGGCAACCCCGGCATGCACGATCCAAAATTGCTGCGCCGGCTCGGACGCGTCCGGGCGCCCGCCCTTCTGCTCTGGGGCGAGAGCGACCGCATCGTCACCCCGGGGTACGGCGCCGCGTACGCCGAGGCCTTCGGTGACGGCCGGCTGGAGGTCATCCCGAAGGCGGGCCACCTTCCGCAGATCGAACAACCCGAAGCGACCTTCGCCCTGGTGGATGAGCACCTGCGTCTGACGGGTACAGGTTCTCTCTGACGGCAGCTCCCGGAAGCCGGGCACCGGTCCGGACGTCCGAGGCTGCCGGGCCCCGGATTCGACGGTGGGGTAACCGTGCGCCTCTCCCGTGCGATTGCGCACCGGCCCGGCGTTAGCATGCGGGCTCGGAGTCAACCGGTGGGGGCTACTGACGTGAGTGACGCACTGCTGGCCGGGCGCTACCAGCTGAAGCGAATCGTCGGGCGCGGCGGAATGGGCGAGGTGTGGGAGGCGTTCGATGAGCGGCTCGGGCGCACCGTCGCCGTCAAGGTCGTCTCGCTCCTGGCGGGCGGGGGCAGCGCGGCCGGTGAGCTGCGTACACGCTTCCTGCGGGAGGCGCGGATCACCGCGGCGCTCGAACACCCCCGGATTGTGGCCGTGCACGATCTCGGTGAGGCGGTCACCGCAGAGGGCAGCGCGCCGTTCCTGGTCATGGAATTCCTGCGGGGCACGGGGCTGGAGACGGTCGTGCGCCGCGGTCCGGTCTCCGGGCAGGAGGCCGCGCGGTGGGGTGAGCAGATCTGCGATGCGCTGGCCGAGGCGCACGCCGGGGGCATCCTGCACCGGGACATCAAGCCGGCCAATGTGTTCGTCACGGCGAACGGCGGAGTGAAGGTACTGGACTTCGGGATCGCCCGTGCCGCGGACCCGGCGGGGGCCGGAGACCTGCTGACCCGTACGGGCACCGTGGTGGGAACGGCGGCCTACATGGCGCCGGAGCAGGCCCGCGGCCGTCCCGAGGCGCGCAGCGATCTGTACGCGGTGGGGTGCCTGCTCTTCGAACTGCTCACCGGCACGCTGCCGTTCAGCGCACCGGACTCACTGGGGCACCTCACCGCGCACCTCAATGACACGCCACCGGCGCCCAGCGCTGTCCTGCCCGGCATCTCGGCCGCGTGGGACGAGCTCGTCCTGAGGCTGCTGGAAAAGGAGCCTGCCAGGCGCTGCGCATCGGCCGCCGAACTGGCGGGTGAGCTGAGCGCGTTGTACGGGCATGCGGGGCCGGCGGTGCCGGCGCCGCGGCGCACGCCGACGGTCGTGGACGCAGGCGGGCCACCGGCCCCGGATGCCACCACGGCTTCCGTCCCGCAGCCGCCCCGGTCACCCAAGCCGCCCGCGCTCACGAGGCGCGGCGCACTGCGATGGGGAGCGGGGGCGATCGCGGTGGGGGCTGCGGGCACCGCAGCCGTCCGCTATCTCACCCAGGAGCCCGGCAAGGGCCCGGTGGCCTGGTCGAAGAAGATCGACGGCGCGCAGAAGCCCGACGGGGGCGATCCGGCGTCCGCCGTCAGCGGCGGCCGCTGGTACATGGTCACCGGCACCGGCCCGGCCGTGGTGCACGCCTTCGACGCCGCGCAGGGCAAGCTCGTGTGGAAGGCCACCTGCGGGCCTGCGAAGCAAGGTCCGCGGCTCGCCGTGGCCGGTCCCGCGGTCATCGTCGAGACCCGGCATCCCGACGAACAGAGCCCCAAGCTCCAGGCGTTGGACGCGGCAGAAGGCACATCGCTCTGGAGCCGGAGCCTCGACTCCGAGAGCTCCGAGAGCTGGGAGGTTCATCAGGCCAGCGGTCTGGTCGTCGTGGCCGGCGAGAAGAGCGTGCGCGGCGTCGATCCACGGACGGGCCGGGAGCAGTGGCACTTCCTCGCCGACGAGCGAGGGGACACACTGTGCGTGGGAGATCTGGTGATCATCGGCGGCACGGCGCTGCTGGGCCGGACCGGGAAAACCGTCTGGGAGCGGCCGGGGCTTGTCGCGGGCAGCACGGCGCATTCGCTCGGACAGCACATTCTCTTCTACGAGGCAGGCAAGCAGGGCGTCACCGACCTTGTGTGCCGGTCGGCGCAGAACGGGAAGGTGGTGTGGCGCACGCCGTTCAACGAAGGCGAGCAACTGACCGGTCGGGACGGTCCCTGGGAGGTGTCCGTATCGGGCACGACCGTCCTCCTGCCGCTCGCTGCCGGAGGCCGCCGCAAGCCCACGGCCGTGGACGGGGCCACCGGGAAGGTGAAGTGGACCTACGACGGGCCGTACCGGCACGCCACCGACTACGGCGACGGTGAGCTGAAGCAGCTTGCGGGCGTGCCGCGCGTGCTGGCCTTGGCGGGCGTATTCCTCCTGCCGACCGACAACGGCACGGTATGCCTGGACGCCGGCACCGGCCGGGAGCGCTGGCACAGCTCGGACAAGGGGGCTCGTCGCGTTGGTGGGTACGTGCTGTTCACCTCCTCCCACGACCGGTTGTTCACGACGTGGACCCGCGTGCGTGTCCTCGACGCCCGAACCGGCAGCGAGGCCTGGGCCGGGGACTTCGACACGACGCCCGCCGCGTACCTGCAACCCGGCGACGGACGGATCTTCACCGCGGACATCGAGGGAACCCTGTGGGCCCTGCGGATCCGCGAGGACGGTACGTGAGCGGGCTGCCTGCCTTCTCGGTGCGGGAGCGATGGAACGGCCTTCCGCCGTGGGCGAGATGGGCCCTCGCGCTGTACCTGGTCGGCTTTCTGGAGGGGACCGGTGCGCACTGCCTGGATCTGATCCGGCACGGGGTCCACGCCTATGCGTTTGCTCCGCTCCCGCTCCAGGTCCTCTTCGTCGGCCTGGTGGTCCTCGATCCTCTGGTCGTCGTTCTGGTGGGGCTCGTGCAAGCGAAGGGTGTCCCGACGGCGAGCGGTGTCATGGTGCTGGACGTCACCGCGAACTGGATCGCCGACTGGCCGTGGCTGCAGGAGGATCCTTCGTGGCTGCTGCGTCCGGTCGGGCTGTTGCCGATCACGCTCTTCGGCCTGTTCGTCGTCGCGACCTCGACTCCCTTGTACCGGGTCATGGCGAGGCCGCCTCGCTCAGCCCTCAGGGCGTAGGAATCCCCGCCGGCCGGGCCGGGCGGCCGAGGCGGACCGGTACGCCGGGGGAGCAGAGGACGCTGACCGGGGCATCGTGCGGGGCGGGGAGCCCGGCCGCGTGGATCAGGTCCTCCTCGCAGGCGAGCAGTTCGCCGCGGTGGAGGGGCCAGCGTGGGTGGTCGTTGGGCAGGTAGGCCGCGCCGCCGAAGAACGCGTTGTGCATCCCCCAGCGGGCGGTGAGGAAATGCTCCAACTCGGTTGGTTCTTCCACACGTTCGCCGGTGCGCACGCTGATCCGGCTCCGTGCGCCGCGCGGGCCGGGCCAGCGGCGCGCACTCGTGTAGGTGACGGTGTCGCCGGCCGTGGTGACGGCCATCCTCGACCACAGGTACGGGAGGCGGAAGCCGAGCCGGCCCATGGCCACCGGGACCAGCCGCGACGCGTCCATCGAGAGGAACACGACGCCACGGCGCCCGTGTGCGTCGACCGAGTACAGGCGCACGTTGGTCTCGGGGAACGAGCCGAGATACGGCACGCCCGGCAGCCCCAGCCAGCCGACCCGGTGCATACGGAACGCGACGAGACCGACGTACGTGACCCCGTCGAGCGTGTCCGCAAACGTGCCCTCGGGAAGCAGCCCCGCCACCGCGTCCGGCTCCACGGCCCAGTGGATGAAACAGAGGTCGAGCCACTCCTGGGTCAGGAGCGGGACGCGTACGGAGACCGGGGCGTCGGCGGTGATCGGTGCGGGCTTCTTCACGAGGTCAGCGTGGCACGGGCCCGCGTTGACAGGTGACCGGGCGGTGCATGTAATAGAAGCGGTGCCGCGTGGCGCCGGTCAAAGAGCAGTGGGCCGACCGGTGACCGGGCGAGCACCCTTCACTCAGGGGTCCGTCATGAGTTCACACTCCGCTCCCTGCATCTGACGCAGCGCGGCCCCGCATCCCCCTCTGCTCCACTTCTGGCGTCCTCGCGTGCAATGTCCCGCGGGCCCGGCCGGAGCGGAAGGCCGTGCGGTCGCCGCCTCGTCCTGCGTACGCACACATGCGCAGGTGCATCCGCATCCGGATGTACGTCACCACACGCCCTTTCCGCAGCCGCTGCGGACACACTCAAGCCTCCGGAGATAAGCATCCGTATGCCCACGTCTTTCAATCAATCGGTCATCGAGGAGTTCCGCGCCAACGAGGGGAAGGTCGGTGGCCCCTTCGAGGGCGGGGACCTGCTCCTGCTGACGACCACCGGTGCGCGGTCCGGGACCGAGCGGACCACTCCCCTCGGGTACGTCCGGCACGGCGAGCTGCTGCTGCTCGTCGGGTCCAGTCTCGGCGCCCCGCACCACCCCGCGTGGTACCACAACCTGCTGGCGCACCCCGTGGTGCGGGTGGAGCTCGGGGCCCGTACCTTCCAGGCCCTCGCCGTTCCCGCGGAGGGGGACAGGCGGGACGAACTGTTCGCGCACGCGGTCCGGGCGTCGCCCGGGTACGGCGACTACCAGGCCCGGACCGACCGGGTCCTGCCGGTCGTCGTGCTGGAGCGCGCCGAGCCCGACGGCTGGGCCGGCCCCGGAGAGGTGCGCACCCTCGCGGACAAGGTGATGGAGGTTCATACCTGGCTGCGCGGCCAGCTGCGTCAGGTGAAGGGGGAGGTGGATGCCCACTTCGCCGAGCGGGCGGCCCACCAGGGACCGGGCGGGCCGCCCGCGCCGGGCCTCGGGCTGCAGATCAGGCAGCGCTGCCTGGCGTTCTGCCAGGCCCTGGAATTCCACCACACCAGTGAGGACGGGCACCTGTTCCCCGGAATCGCGCGCTATCACCCCGACCTGGGTGACACCTTCGCCCGGCTCCGGGACGAACACCGCACCGTCGCCCGCATCCAGAGCGCACTCGGGGAGCTGCTGGCCGGCATCGGGATCGCCGAACCGCAGCGGTTCCGGGCAGAGTTGGACCGGATGTCGGCCGAGTTGAACGCGCATCTCGACTACGAGGAGTCGGGGATCGTCCCCCTCCTGGCCGACGTCCCCTGGCCGCCGGGCCCTCCTGCGCATGCGGCCGCTGACCGTTCATAGCGGGGCTGCGGGGCCGCGGGTTCCGGTGGCGCGGGTCAGGGCTCAGGTCCGCGTCGCCGGGCCCCGCTGCCGTACCAGCGGCAGGAACACCTCGTCGACGATCTCCACCAGGACGTCGTCGGGCGCGGCAGGGATCCCGCGTACGACGAACTCGTTGCGCAGCAGGACCATGGCCACGGTGGCGACCCTGGGGTGGAGCGCCTCCGGGGAGGCTTCGCCCCGGGCGACCGCGCGGCCCAGGACGGTCAGCCACGGGGCGGCCGCGGCGTCGCCGGACTGATCCTGGAGCTGGGCCAGGAGTTCGGAGGCGCCGCCGGCCGCGGAGAGCAGTTCGCGCAGGATCGCGCCGAAGGGGGAGCTCCAGTTGCGGTTCGCGCGGCGCAGCAGCTCAAGGGTGTCGCCGCGCAGCGTGCCGGTGTCGGGGGGCTGGATCGTCCTGGCCAGTTGCCGGTAGGCGGCGATGCCGAGGGTGAGACGGTTCGGCCAGCGCCGGTAGATGGCGTTCTTGTTGGTGCCGGCCCGGGCGGCGACCTTGTCCATGGTCAGGGCGGCGAATCCCGATTCGGTGAGCTCGGCCACCGCGGCGCCGAGGATCGCCTCCTCCAGGACGGCTCCGCGTCGCCGCGTCTGCCCGGCGCCCGGCTGCCCCGTCGCGTCCGCTGCCATGGCGCCTCCCGCATCGGTACCGCTCGTACCTTCCCATTGTGCTGGCCGTTCCTGGAGAGCCGCAAATAGAGTACGGTCAGTACCGTAAGTATTCCGGGTGGGAGAGGGTGCGACGCATGCGAGCCAAAGGGATCAGTTACGACACCGGCTTCGTCAAGAACGGGGCCACATCCCGTAAGTCCTTCGATCCGGTGCAGGTCGAGCGCGAGCTGCGCATCATCCGTGACGACCTGCACTGCAACGCGGTCCGTGTGATGGGCGGCGATCCGGACCGGGTGGAGCTTGCGGCGACGTGTGCCGCCGACCTCGGCCTGGAGGTCTGGTTCTCGCCCTATCCCCTTGAGCTGACCGCCGACGAGTTGCTGGCGCTGTTCGCCGACTGCGCCGATCGCGCGGAGCGCCTCAGGCGGCGGGGAGCCGAGGTCGTGTTCGTCACCGGCGCCGAGCTGAGCCTGATGAACAAGGGGTTCCTGCCCGGTGACAGCACCGACGACCGGGTCGTCGCGCTCCGCCGGCCGGACTTCCTGCGCGAGCACCTGGGAGAGGTGAGCGCACACGTCAACGAGTTCCTCGGCAAGGCGGCGGCGCTCGTGCGCGAACGCTTCGGCGGCAGGGTGACGTACGCCGCCGTCCCGTTGGAGCGCGTCGACTGGGCGCCCTTCGACCTCGTGTCCCTGGACCTCTACCGCTCGGCCGCGGTCGCCGACCGGTTCGCCTCCGGGGTCCGCGACGTCGTCGCGCAGGGGAAGCCGGTGGCCATCACGGAGTTCGGTTCGGCGGGTTACCGGGGCGCGGGGGACCGGGGAGCGGAGGGGCTGGAGATCGTCGAGTACGGCGAGGACGCCCGACCCGTCCGGCTGAAGGGCCCGTACGTCCGCGACGAGGCCGGCCAGGCCGCGTATCTGCGCGAACTGCTGGAGGCCTTCGAGGCCGGCGGCGTCGACAGCACCTTCGTGTTCAGCTTCGCCATGTACGACCATGTGCACCGCCCCGACGGTGACCCTCGCGACGACCTGGACCTGGCGAGCTACGGCGTCGTCAAGGTCTACGAGGACCGCATCGGGAACACCTATCCGGGCCTGCCGTGGGAGCCGAAGGCCGCGTTCGCCGCCGTCGCCGACCGCTACCGCGCGGCGCGATGAGCCGGGCCGTGCTCACCTCCCCCGTGTGACGGCCGCCCGCCGCAGCGGTGAGGCCACGGCGTCGCCCCCGGCCGCCGTGGCCTGGACGAGGAGCCTCAGCGCGGCCTGGGAGGCCGATCCCGGGCTCGCGGTGACCATGACCAGGGACTGCTCGGGGTCGGACGGGGCGGTCAGCGTCTGCTGCCTGACCGTCAGGGAGCCGACGAGTGGATGCCGTAGCTCGTACTCCGCGGTGTCGCAGGCGCGCACCCGGTGATCGGCCCACATGCCCGCGAACTCGGGGCTCCGGGTCGTCAGTTCACCGATGAGCGACGTCAGCCGGGCGTCCTGCGGATGCCGCCCCGCGACGAGCCGCAGATTGCCGACGACGGCTCGGGCCTTCGCCGTCCAGTCCACGTAGAGGTCACGGACATGGGCGTCCAGGAAGACCAGGCGCGCCATGTTCGGACGGTCCGCGGACCGCTCCGGGCCGGCCGGGTCCACATGCCCGGCCAGCAGCGCGTGCCCCGCGGTGTTCCAGGCCAGCACGTCGCTGCGCCGCCCGGTCACCACGACGGGGACCTCGTCCAGGGAGCGCACCAGGTCGCGCACGGCCGGTGACAGCCGCTCGGCCGGGGGCCGGCGGACCGTGCCCCGGTGGCGGCAGGCGGTGGCCAGATCGCGCAGGTGGAGCCGTTCCGTCTCTTCCAGACGCAGCGCCCCGGCGATCGCGTCGAGGACCTCCACGGAGGCGTGGCAGGAGGCCCCCTGTTCCAGACGCGTGTAGTAGGAGGCGCTGACGCCCGCCAGGAGAGCCAGCTCCTCACGACGCAGTCCCGGAACCCGCCGGCGGTCCCCGTAGGTCGGCAGCCCGATGTCCTGGGGCCTCAACTGTGCCCGCCGTGCCTGGAGAAAGGCGCCGAGCTGTCCGTGTGCGTCCATGACCCCGAGTATCCGCTGTCCGGGCGTGCGGAGCCTGCCCCTGCCAGGGATAGGCAGAGCCGGGGCTGGTTGCCCGCCGGTGGCCGGCCGCACAGTGGCCTGGCGCCGCTCAGCAGCGCACCGCACAGCCCCTCATCGACGCAAGGAAGCAACGTGTCATCGAAGTTCGCACGGAACATGCTGGTCGCCGCCATCGCGACCGTCACGCTCGCGGTCGGCGGGCCCGGTACGGCAACGGCTGCCGCGCCGCCGTTGTCCCACGCCCGGATCACGCACCACTTCGACCTGGCCGGCGACGAGAAGCCGGAGAACATCGTCCTGGAACCCAACGGCAGCATCGACCTGTCCCTCTCCGCCGCACGCCGGATCGCTCAGATCACACCCAACGGGAAGGTCCGGGTGCTGGCCACCCTGCCTGCCCCCGCCGACGGCGGCGGGAACACCCCCGCACTCGGCTTCCCGCTGGTCACCGGCCTGGTCAGGGACGCGCACGGCACGCTGTACTTCCTGTACGCCACGGGCACCGCCGACCTCACCGGCGTCTGGCGGCTCACCCCCGGAGGCACCCCGGAACGGATCGCCGCGCTGCCGGCCGACGGACTGCCCAACGGCCTGGCGCTGGACTCCGGCCGGCTCTACATCACCGACTCGGTCCGTGGCGTCATCTGGCGCGTACCGGTCCGGGGCGGCACCGCGAAGGTCTGGGCGGACGGTGCCGAGCTGGCCCCGGCCGGCTTCCTCGGCGCCAACGGCCTCAAGGTGCACAACGGTGCGGTCTGGGTGTCCAACCTGGACAAGGGCACCGTGGTCCGCTTTCCGGTGCGGAGGAACGGTACGGCGGGCCCCGCCGAGACCGTGGCCGAACAGCTGGCCGGAATCGACGACTTCGCCTTCGTCGGGCGCAGCGACCGGATCCTGGCCGCCCTCAACCAGTCGGACGAGGTCGCCCTGATCGAGCCCGACGGCACCCACACCATCGTGCTCGGCCCCGGGGACGGGCTGCAGAACCCCACGGCCGTCGCCGTGCGCGGCGGCACCGTGCAGGTGACCTCGGCCGCCTACCTCACCGGTCAGGACCCCAACCTGCTCACCGCGCGCATCCAGCAGCGGCACTGACGGCCGTCCTCACACGCGAGCGCGACTGAGTGCTTAGTGTGTCGGGGTGAACCGACACATGGATTTCGAGCGCCTGCACAACTTCCGTGACCTGGGCGGCTATCGCACCCAGGACGGACGCACCGTGCGCTGGGGACGGCTCTACCGGTCGGACTCCCTGGCCAAGCTCCGGGGAGCCGACCTGGACCGCTTCCGCGCCCTGGGGATACGTACCGTGATCGACCTCCGCTACCCGTGGGAGATCGAGGCCAAGGGACGCGTGCCCGACTCCGACGGGCTCGTGTACGTCAACCTCAGCGTGGAGCACCGCCCGTACGACCAGGCCGAGATCGACCCGGCACTCGACCCGTGGCGCTTCCTCGCCGACCGGTACGCGGAAGTGGCCCTCGACGGTGCGGTGGAGCTGAGGCAGGCACTGGAGACCATCGCGGCGGAGGAATCCCCGCAGGTCTTCCACTGCGCCTCGGGCAAGGACCGCACCGGCCTCCTCGCCGGCCTGGTGCTCGTGCTCCTGGGCGTCGGCGAGGACGTCGTCGTCGAGGACTTCGCGCTCACCGAACTGGCCACGGAACGACTGCTGGCGGACTGGCAGGCGGCCAACCCGGACCGGACCATGAAGTGGCCCGGCTACGGCCGGGCGCCGCAGGAGGTCATGCGGCACTTCCTCGCCGATCTGAAGGCCGAGTACGGCTCGGTGCACGCGTACGCGACCGGGCACCTCGGGATCGACGAAGCGCTGATCGGACGGCTGCGGGAACGGCTCCTGGTGTGAGTCCGCCGACCTCTCCGGTGCCTCAGCCCGGCCCGGAGGGGCGCGGCCGGCGGTTCGCGCGGGCGAGGACGTACGGGATCACCAGATGGTGGACGGGCGCGACCACCGCCCAGACAGGCCGGGCGATGCGGCGTTCGTAGCGTACGAAGGTGGACCAGACGACGCCCGTGGCGCTCACGGTCACCACGTTCCGCGCGGTGATCAGGCCCGAGCGTGCTTCGAGCACCACGCCGTGGGGACCGGTCTCCGCAACGGGCCAGCCCAGCACATGGCCCGGCGACGGACGCGGACCCAGCCGCAGCCCGAGAGCGAGCCGCCAGCCCAGGACCAGCACGACGCGCAACGGTGCCGGAGCGTCCTCGAACGCGGCGCGTGCCCACTCCTCCGGCGTACGGGTGCCGGCCAGGGGCGACGTCAGCTCGAAGGCCGAGGCGTAACCGGCCCCGACGAGGCCTCCGCCGCCCTCGCTCCCACCCGCGTCGGCGGTCTGCGGTACTTCGACACGGTGTACCCGCGCGCTGGTCATCGGAGCGACTCCTTCGGACGGTACGAGTGGTACGGCGGACGGCCGGGCCGGCCCCCGGCAGGTGCCCGGCACGGCGAACCGACGGGCTGACCGGTGTACCGGCGGCAAACCGGAGCAGAAGAGGATAGGCAGCGTACGGCGTCTCCCGTATCCCCCTGCGTCCATGCAGCGGGAGACGCCCTACTGCGCCGGCCTGCTCACCCGCCGACTCCACCGTCCGCACACCTACGTCCCCGGAGCCCATCCGTGTTCAGCAAGACCAGCGACCCCGCCACCGGGGCGCAGCCCCGGTCCACCGGGCGTCCCGGGCCCGCTCGGCGCTGGCCCGTCGCACTGCGGCGGACGCCCGTCTCCCTGTGGAACGACGATCTCTCGGACTGGGCGGCGGCCCTGACGTACTACGCCATCCTCGCGCTGCTCCCGGCACTCCTCGTGACGGTGTCCGTCATCGGACTGGCCAATCCCCGGGCCACGGACGCGCTGATCGCCGACATCACCGCCTTCGCTCCGGCGGAGTCCGGCGCCGCGCTGCGCCAGCCGCTGGAGGCGGCCACACAGCAGCGGACCGCCGTCTGGCTGCTCGTCGCGACCGGGACCGTCAGCGCGGTCTGGTCCGCGTCCAGCTATCTGGCCGTCTTCCGGCGGGCGCTGCACGCGATGCACGGTGTGCAGGACACCCGGCCCGCGCTCCGCAAGGCGCACATCATCGTGGCCTCGGCGATCGGGCTGCTGCTGCTCCTGATGACGAGTGCGTTCGCCCTCGTGCTCACAGGCCCGCTCGCCCGCTGGCTCGGGCACCGGATGGGTGTGGCCCATCTCGGTGACGCGGTGTGGGCGGTACTGAAGTGGCCCGTGCTGCTCTGTCTGGTCGCCTGCCTGATCACGGTCCTCTTCCGGACCGGCCCGGCATCGGCGCGCGGATCCCGGAAGTCACTGCCGGGCGGGGTGCTGGCAGCGCTGCTGTGGCTGGTGGCCTCGGCCGGGTTCGCGCTGTACGCCACCTACATCAGCTCCTACAGCCGGCTGTACGGCTCGCTGGCCGGGCTGGTGGTGTTCCTGATCTGGGTGTGGTTCACCAACCTGGCGCTGCTGACGGGCGCCCAGTTCAACGTGGAGCTGGGGCGGGCGCGGCACGACGCCTCCTGACCGCCCGCACATCGTGAGGTCCGGGCAGCCGGAACCGGCCCGCCCCCGGTCGTGGGAGAGGGCGGGCCGGTTCCGGTTCAGTGCTTTCCCGGGCCCATGAGCCGGTAGCGGGCCTCAGTTCTTGTTGGCGAGGGTGCGGGTGCCGAGCCAGATGGTCTTGGCGCCCTTCTTCTCCTGGTAGGCACGGAACTTGACGTTCACGCCTTCCCTGAGGTTGAAGTTGCAGTGCTTCCAGACATCGTCCGCACCGGAGGTGTCCTTGCACCAGCGGTACTTGCCGCTGCCGTCGTCGATCCGGAGGCCCAGCGAACGGCCGTCGTAAGCCATGTCGCTGACGCTGACCTTGTCACCGTAGGGGCAAAAGCTCATCTGGCCCACGATGATGGTCTCAGGGTGGTCGTTCTTGTCGAAGTACCCGCCGCTGCAGGAGGCCTTCGCCTGGCTGTTCTGCGCGGCCACGGCCGGGGAGGCCGCAGCCGTGCCGAAGGCCACTCCGGTGGCGGCGAGGGTTATGGCTGCCATGCGCAGAAGTCGCTTCATATGCATCCTTCTTCGGACCGGGGCGCGCTTCGCGCGCCCTAAGGGTTCAGCACGCCAAGGTCGATGGCGTGGGGCGCTCGACACCCGGGAGGCCCGGTCGCAGGCCGGCGCACCGGGGGCCAGGTGTCGGCCGCCGGTGTTCCCTCGGTGCAAGCGCGCAAGTGGCGCAGAAAAGTGTGCTGAGGCAGGGCGATGCCCTCCCCAACTCCCCGTTCAACCCCGTCCCGTGCGTGTTGGTGCGCATCGGGCCGAGCCACCGTAACGTTTCCGGCTTCCGCTGAGCAAACACTTGCCGGCGCGAGTCAGCGACCCGCTCCACCCCGCCGTGCCGGACCGGGCTCAGTCCCCCGTGGTGCCGTCGACGATCTCCCGGATGATGTCGATGTGGCCGTTGTGCCGGGAGATCTCCTCGATGAGGTGCAGCACGATCCAGCGCAGAGCGGGGCGGCGGCCCTCGACGCGCTCCCGCTCGGCGAGGGTGTCCAGGTCATGGGCGGCGACGAGCTCCCGGTAGCGGGCGGACTGCTGCTCGTACTCCGTGAGCACATCGGCAAGCGGCATGTCGACGGCGATCCGCATCTCGCGGTCGGGGTCCTCGTCGGTCCACGGGCCCTCGTCCTCCCCGCCGAGGAACACGACCTCGAACCAGTAGTACTCGACCCAGCGGAGATGGTTGACCACCCCCGCGATCGTCATCAGGGGCGAACCGGGCAGCGGGGCCCTGCGGGCGTCCTCCTGCGCGAGTCCGTCGCACTTGGCCAGGGCCGTCGCGCGGGAGTAGTCGAGGAAGGTGGTCAGCTGTGTGCGCTCGTCCCAGGTGGGAGGCGAATCGGTGCGTGTCATCGCGGTACACCATCGTCGTCCGTGCGCTGCCTGTCCATCTCTTAAGCTACCGGGGCCGATGTGGCTGCGAAGAGAGTTCGGGCGTCGAGCCGCCCGTCACCAGCGGCGTTGTCTTGGGGTCCGCCCATGGGCCCGTGGGCCCACGCCCCGGGCAGCGTCGCTCATTACGCTCGTGAGTGGCCAACTCGGAGCCTTCCGACAGCCTGTGGGGTGCGGTGTCATGCGTGACGGATTCTTCTACTCGTACCATCTGGGATGGAACCGCCCCGATGCCGAGTCGCTGCTCGGTGACCTGGAGGCGGCGGGGGTACGGCCGGCCCATCCGGTCACCCGGCGCATCACACTCATCAGCCCGGGGGCCGAACCACCCGGGACCCAGTCGTGGGTGACACGGGACCAACTGGTGCTCCTGGCCGGGCTGCAGCGGCTGGACCAGGTCGACTTCCTGCTCTGGACGAGCGACGGGGCCGAGATCCCCACCCGGATCCGACGGACCGACGACGGCACGGTCACGCTGCAGTTCGCCCTCGGTGGGCTGAGCCGCGAGGAGCAGGAGACCGTCGTCCGTGCGATCCGGGAGGCGATAGGCAGGGCCTCCGTGCTCTGCATCGGCTTCGTGCTCGACAGGGAGGGCGCCTCGGCAGCCACCGACTGGCGGGGCTTCATCGTGAACGGGGACGTCTACTTCGACTGCTGGCCGGACACACTGGCCGTACGGCGGGAAGTTGCGGCTGTGCAGCCCCAGTTGTCCGGCGTCAGTTCGTTCGAACAGTCGCCATGGGTCGTCTACGGCAGTGAAGTGGCCCACAGATAGAGGTACGGGGGCGGGTGCGGGACCAGGGCTTCCTGTCAGCTCGCCGCGGCAGCGGCAGGCCGAGGCGGGCTCAGTGTCGCGGTGCCCCCTGAGGGTGCAGCGGTGATGAGGGAGTCGAGGATCGCGTGCGACTTCTGCAGATCTTCGATGGCATGGGTGATTCGCTCGCCCTCCCGGCGCAGTTGGGCGCGCAGGTCCGGGCAGGTGGGCACGAGGTGCTCGCCGTCCGCCCGGATGCACGGCAGGACCTGGGCGATCAGAGCGGTCGGAAGCCCGGCCGCCAGCAGACAGCGAATGCGGCGCACTGTCTCGACGTCCGGCTCGCCGTAGACGCGGTAGCCGCTGGGCAGCCTGTCGGGCGTCAGGAGACCTTGCTGTTCGTAGTAGCGCAGCAGCCGCTCATGGACCCCCGTGCGCCGCACCATCTCCTTCATGCGCATGCAGCTCGCCCCATTCCTGATCACCTGCCGACGCCGCGACTTGACTCTGACACCGATGTCGGAGTCTAGCGTCGGGGCCATGTCCACCGATCACGCGCTTCCCACCTCCCGACTCGACGTTCTCGTGCAGGGGCGCGGCCCCGCACTTCTGCTCGCGCACGGCGCCGGCGGCGGCATCGAGGGCAACTTCGGCCTCGTTCTCGACGACCTCGCCCAGGACCACACCCTCGTCGGCCCGCACTACCCCGGGGCCGGCGGCTCTGCCGTAGCAGTCGAGCCCCTGGACCTGGACGACCTCGCCGACCGTTTGGTCGCCGCCGCCGTAGCGGCCGGCCAGGACTCGTTCGCTGTCCTGGGGGAGTCCCTCGGCAGTGCCGTGGCGGTCCGGATCGCCACCCGGCACCCCGGCCGTGTCCGGGCCCTCGTCCTCACCGCCGGCTTCGCTACCGCCAACCCCGTCCTGGCGCTCGCCGCCCGGCTGATCAAGTCCCTGGCGGCTGCCGGCCAGTGGGAGGACGTGGCACGGCTCGCCCTTCTGTCCTGCATGTCCCCGGCGGACCTGGCGGACCTCGAACCGGCCGCCCTCGACGAACCGGCCGCCCGGACCCTGACCGCGATGCCGCCGGGCATGCTGGACCACTTCGACCTGGTGTCGCGGGTGGACGTCCGGGCCGACCTGGCGAAGGTGTCCGCTCCCACGCTGGTGGTGGCCCCGACCGGCGACCGGCTGGTGCTGCCCGAGAGTTCGCACCGGCTGGCAGCCGGCATCCCGGGAGCCCAGCTGATCGAACTGCCCGGCGCCGCCCACATCCTGAACCCGGCAGACCGGGCGACGTGGCTCCGCCATGTACGCGCATTCCTCGCCGCACTCCCCGCCGCGCCGGCGTGAGCGCACCACACCTCACGGGCCGGGTCGGCCCGCCCACGCATGAGGCTTCACGTCCCGGTGCGACGGTGCCTACGGTTTGTGGGTGACCCAGAGCATCTCCGCCGGCCAGTGGTGTGCCCAGTCAGGCGGGTCGGTCTGGTTGTAGCCGTTGGCTGTTCCGGGTTCGGGCCGCGGCTCGATGAGGTCGTCGATGACGAGACCCGCGCCGCGCAGGACCCTGATCCAGTCGCCGTAGGTGAGCTGATAGCTGACCGCGCCCTGGTCCTCGGCGATGGTGTCAAGCCCGAAGTAGTCCTGCTGCAGCGTCGTGGTCGCGCGGCCGGCGGCTTCGTCGTAGCAGGCTTCGAACCATGGACTGGCGGCGTTGAACACCAGGCGCCCACCGCGGCGCAGGACGCGTGCGGCCTGCGGGACGGCCAGGTGCGGGGGTGCCCAGCTGAGCCCGCCGTAGTCACAGAACACCAGGTCGAAGCTGTCGGCGGCGAACGGGAGATGTTCGGCGGCGCCCTGCACCAGCGGGTAGCGGGCCGCTCCCCTCGCGCGAGCCGCCGCGGCGAGCTGGGCTTCGGACAGGTCGAGCCCGACCACGGCGGCGCCCTCGGCGGCGAGCGCCCTGGACCACTGGCCTGCGCCGCAGCCGAGTTCGAGGACGCGCTTGCCGGTCACGTCGCCCAGGGCGTGCAGGTGCGCGTCGGGGATGGCGTACGTGCCCCACAGCCGGGGCGTTGCGCCGATCTGCGGGTCGTGCTTGTCCTGGTAGGCGCTGCTGAACCGGTTCCAGAAGCGCCGGTTGGCAGAAATACTGTCCACGCGCCGACTGAAGCACTGTCTGCCGGCGGCGGTCAACACGACACCAGGGCTCAGACCCACCCCCGCATCGCGAGGAACCCGAGCAGCAGCCCCACCGCGAACACCCCCAGTACCGCCGCGAACACCGCGGGCATCACCACCGGGCCCCAGGCCCCGCGGCCCGCGACCGTGGCGTGCTTCTCAGGGGCCGCCGGGTCGTACGAGACCCGGACGGGGGCACCGACCTGGAAGCCGAACGGGCCCGGGGCATGGTCGGTGAACTCGATCTCGCGGCTGTCGCGGGTGCGGAACGTGAAGACGTACTCGGTGGCGTAGCTGCGCTCCATGCCGGGCCCCCGGTCCACCGTGCGCCGGTCCGCGCAGCGGCCCTCGGCGTGTTCACCGTGCCGGATCAGGCGCAGGACCCGGTTCAGGCGCAGCGCGGACCGTACGGCGAAAGCGCCGAGGAAAAGGCCGAACAGCAGCAGGAAGGTCGCTGTTCCGCCGGGCAGGATCTGCATGCACACACGCTCCGAAACGACTGCTCGCCACCAGGGCGCCGCGGGCTGCCGGACAGCCGGGCGACGCTACTTCACCGTGATCGACCCGACGAACGAGTCCAGGTCCTCCTTGCTCAGCGATCCCTTCACCGCGTTGATCCGGACGGCGAAGGGCACCTCCTTCGAGTCGACACCCGCCACCACCACACCGGTCATCCGGGTGCCCTTGGCCGGTGTCCGCTCCTTGCCGGTCGAGGTGAACTCGTAGTCGATCCGGCGCGCATCCTGTGCGCTCTTCTCGCCGGCGAGGCGCACGTCCGACGTGCCCTTGCGGGTCGTGCCGAGCCCGATGCCCGCGCCGGCCGCCGCTGCCGCCTCGTCCGCGTCGTCGACGCCCGTGGCGAAGTCGAGCTGGACGGAGACCATGCCCGTGCGCAGCCCCGAGGTCTCCTTGAGCGCCACGGCCGCGTTGCTGCTGCCGCGGTCGGCCGCGGGCTGCTCCTGGTAGCCCTTGTCCTCGGGGTAGCCGACGGTCAGGCTCTTGGTGTCGAGCGTGGCCCAGCCGTCCGGGACGGCCGCCGCGTCCTCGCCGCCGCACCCGGTGAGCAGGGTCAGGCCGATGGCGGCCGCGGTGGCGGCGCCGAACACCCTGGACCTCTTCGTCGTCCTCGTCATCGTGTGTCGCCTCTTCGTCGTGCGTGTGCGTGCCCGGTGTTACTTCGCGCAGTAGCTGTACGGAAGGTAGGAGCGCTTGTCGCCCTGCGGAGCTCCGAGGAACTGCGCGTCGGTCAGTGTCTCCTTCTTGTGCTCGTCCGAGATGGAGAACCCGAGGCTCATGCCGAGCGAGACCTCGAAGCCGAACTCCTGGGCGTCCGTCTCACCGTCGTACTTCATGCTGCTCGACAGTCCGTCCTGGTACATCATCTGGTCGAACGGGTCGCTGCCGGTGGGCTTCTTCTCCAGTGAATGGTCGCCAAACATGTACTCGAACGGGGCGGTGTTGTTCCCGGAGCCGTCCAGCCACTGCTCGGCTACGGCCCGCTTGTCCTCGGTGGCCTTGTCGGTCTCCTTGCCGAAGACGACCGAGTTCGTCTTGACCTCGATGCCGGTCTCGCCGGAGGAGTCGCTGCCGGTGACCTTGCCGCCGCGCTTGTCCTTGCCCTTCTTGCCGTTGTCCTTGCCGGCCTCGCCCGAGTCGGACGTGGAGCCGTTCTCGACGGTCTGGGTCATGTCGATCCGGACGATCTTGCCGGTCTTCTGGTCGCGGGTGACGGTGACGGCCCCGGTCCGGCTGTCCTTCGCACCCGCGGTCCCGCCGAGCGGCCCGGCCTTGCCGCCGACCTTGCCCTCGATGTCCAGCTTGGCGGTGTACGTGTACGACTCGTTGCCGTTGACGTCGTCCTTGGTGACGGTCACGTCGGGGGAGAACTTGGCCTTGCCGCCGAGCTTGGCACTCAGCTCGGACTCGTCGCCCGCGCTGATGGACAGCCCGCCGTCCGCGTAGGCGTTGAGGCCGATGGTCGAGTAGGAGATCTTCTTGTCACCGATCTTCTTCTCGACGTCCTCCTTCTTGTCGCCCCACTTCTTGGCCGAGTACCAGCCGCCGCCGTAGCCCCCGCTGTACTTGGTCGAGGTCTCCCACATCTTCATTTCCTCGATGTCGTCCCGCATCTTCTTGGCGTCGTCCTCGCTCTTGAAGACCCAGGTGTCACCGTTGGTGATCTTGACGCCGCCGCCGACGTCCACATCCGCCTTGCCGAGTTTGCCGAGCTTCACACCGGGGGTGGAGGCATTGACGCCGACCGAGGCGGCGTCGGTGAACGTCATGTAGACCAGCTTGTCGTCCCCGTTGACCTTGCCGTCGCCGTTCACATCCGTATTGGCCTGGCTGACCTTCTGCTGGAAGCCGTACTCGTTGCCCCACTCGAACCAGCCGATCTTCACCTTGTCGCCGACCGTGTCGGAGACACTGGAGATCTGGCAGAGCTTGGGTTCGTAGTCGGCGTCCGTCTTCGGCTTCGCCGTCGGATCGCCGCCCTTGCCGCAGCCGGCGCTGCCGCCGCCGAGCGAGCTGATCGCGCACCGGATCCGGTTCCCGATGCTCCCCCCGACGCCTGCCATGGCCATGCCGGCGACCATGGTCACGACGAGAACGATCACCCCGAGGTACTCCATGGCGGTGGCACCGCTGTCGCGCCAGTTGTACGAGCCGGGGGCGGGGGCGTGCGTACCGTCGTCCTCCATCAGCCGGTCGACGGCCAGCCCCACGGCGGCGCCGGTCACCAGTGCCACGACCGGCATCACCGCGCCCTCGGTCCCCACGACGTCCCACGACACCGCGTACCCGTAGGCGAGAGCCACCACCGGGACGCCGAGCGCGGCGAGTGCGTGCAGCGGGCGGGACGAGCGCTGCTCGTCCGGCAGCACCCGGGCGGCGGCCAGCACCGTGACCACCGTGGTGATGATCGCGGGCACGTGCACCAGGGCGAGACGCCAGGTGAAGACCTCGAGCCGTTCATCGGTGGCCAACAGCTCGACGAGTCCGCGCGAGACGAGATACCCGGCGACGAGATAGACGAGGGCGCCGACGGCCCAGCTGCGGGTCAGCGGGAAGAACGAGCCCCCGCCGCCACCGGATCCGCCGCCCCCGCCCGCACCGCCGGGACCGTACCCCGGAGGTATGTGGCCCGCGTTTCCGCTTCCCCAGCCGCCACTCACGGTTCTTCCTCTCCACGTCCACTCGCCCGGTCAGTCGCCGGCACGCTCCGACCACCGGCCGTGGCGTGAGCGTACGGCGGTCCACCCTCGGATGACCTGGGCCTTTGGCCCCAAAGTCGGGCCCAAGCGTGGGGGAGGAGGCGGGGTGCGAGGCACTCGAACCGGCCGGTGAACGAGTCCGAACCCCCGAGTTCCGCCGCTGATTGGGTCCGGGGGCCCAAGACGCCGACTGCCCGGGTGATTAGCCTCGGCATATGTCACGGGTGGGGGATGTGCGTGTTCGTGTTCGTCGGTGGTCTCGGAGGTCCGTGCCGCGGACGGATGTGAGGTTGCTGGGTTTGCGGGGCCGTGGCCGCAGGCGTGGTCCGGGTGGTCGGCGTGATCGTGGTCAGGGTGCGCTGGAGTATCTGGG
>NZ_JBHVWF010000095.1:0-32232 GCF_042882365.1 Streptomyces sp. NPDC058221
CTGCGGCGTCGCCCGCCGGGGCGCCCCCGCAGGTGATCGTGGTCCTCACCGACCAGCAGCGCTGGGACACCGCCGGGGTGCACGGCAACCGGGCAGGAGTGACTCCGGAGTTCGACCGGATCGCTCGCGAAGGCACCTTCTTCGAGCAGGCGATCACCTCCAACCCGGTCTGCGCACCGGCGCGTTCGGCGCTGCAGACCGGCCGTTTCCCGACCGCGACGGGCGTCTTCCGCAATGGGCTGCCACTCCCCCGGGACATCCCCACCCTTGCCGGGGAGTTCGCGGCGGCCGGGTATGCGACCGGCTACATCGGGAAGTGGCATCTGGCGGGCGAGGACAACCCGGACGGCCCTGTGCCGCCCGGCCGCCGGGGCGGCTACGAACGGTGGCTGGCATCGGACCGGCTCGAATTCACCTCGGACGCGTACCGCACGGTGGTGCACGACGAGGACGGCGAGCCCGTCCGGCTGCCCGGCTACCGCTCCGACGCGCTCGTCGACGCGGCGATCCGCTTCGTGGCCGACCACCATGACCGCCCGTACCTGCTCTTCCTCTCCCTGCTGGAACCGCACCACCAGAACCCCACCGACGACTACCCGGCGCCGACGGGCTACCGCGAACGCTACGAGGGGGCATGGCTGCCGCCGGATCTGGCCGCCCTCGCACCGGGCGCCCCGCAGGGTGGCGCACACCGTCATCTCGCCGGCTACCTCGGCCAGATCAAGAGGGTCGACGAAGGCGTGGGACGGCTCCGCGACGCCCTGCGGAGTATCGGGACCGAGGAGAACACGGTCCTGGCCTGGACCTCGGATCACGGTTCCCACTTCCGTACCCGCAACAGCGAGTACAAGCGCTCGGCTCACGAGGCGTCCGTCCGCGTACCGCTCGCGCTCACCGGACCGGGCTTCACCGGTGGCGGGCTCGTCCGGCACCCCGTCGGCACGGTGGACCTGATGCCCACGCTGCTGGCGGCGGCGGGCATCCCGGTACCGGACGGCGTGCAGGGGCGCTCCCTGCTTCCGCTGACCGGCGGGGGCAGCGACCCGGGCCGGCCCGGCTCCGTGTTCGTCCAGATCAGCGAGGACCGGGTGGGCCGCGCCGTACGCACGTCCCGGTGGAAGTACGCGGTGACGGCTCCGGGCGCGGACGCCTGGCACGACGCGGACGCGGACAGCTACGTGGAGACGGAGCTGTACGATCTGGCGGCCGATCCGTACGAGCTGGACAACCTCACCGGGCTGGACTCCCACCGGTCCGTCGCCGACGAACTGCGCACCGAACTGCTGGAGTGGCTGGAGCGGATCGAGGGCGCGAAGCCGGAGATCGAACGGGCGGCTGCGCGCCCGGCCGGCCAGCGCCGCGCGGAGTCGTTCCCGGTCGGCACGCCGTGGGAGGGGGTGCGGTTCGGGCATCGCCCGCGCGGCTGACATACGCGCCGGTTCGCCGCGGCTCGCGCCACGCGCCGTCGCCGGTGGAGCCGTCCGACGCGGCGACGAAGGAGCGCCTCCTCGAACGTTTCGGCCACGTACGCGACCTCGGGAACGAACCCGTCGCTCCGCGGCAGTCCGAGCCACTGGGTCAGCGACTCGTCGCCGAGCACCGCGACGAAACGCTCGTCCGCGACCTCGTCCACGGTGACGCTCTCCCGGCCAGTGGGTGGTCGGCGCCCACCACCAGGACCCGCCCCTCGGACCAGAGCGGCACCGCGTGAATTCCGGGTCCGGACGGATCCGGCGGGGCGGGGGCGAAGATCACGTCGAACAGGTCCTTCGCCAACGCGGTGAGGGAGTCGGCGAAGCCCAGCCGGCGGATCCGCCACCTCGTGCCGGGAAACGCCCTGGCCGCTTCGTTGAGGATGAGCGAGCTGATGCGGCTCCCGACGCCGAGGCCGACCCGCACCACCGCACCGCCCGCGCGCCGTTCCTCGGCCCATGCCACCACTTCGTCGAGGGCCGCGACGGATCGGCGGGCCCTCGGTGAGTTCGACGTGCCGGGCGTCCCGCCGGAACAGGGGCGCGCCCGGTCTCCGCTCGAGCGCGGCGATCTGCCGGCTCAGCGAGGGGGCGGAGATGCGCAGGCCCTGCGCGGCGCGCGCGAAGTGGAGCTCCTGTGCCACCGCGACGAAATAGCGAAGCTGCCGGACGGTGAGATCCACGGAGATCCTCCTGCTTGCATCGGCACAGGGCCTGATCCCCAGCCCTACGGCAGTGGGAGACCGGCGTAGTTCTGCGCGAGCTCCGCCGCGGCGTTCGGTGAGGCGGCGATCCTGTCCAGCTGCGAGAGCTGCAGCCGGGTGTCGAAGCTGCTCTGGTCCGGGTCGGTGTGGAGCGTGGTGGTCATGAAGTAGGAGAAGTGCTCGGCCCGCCACACCCGGCGCAGGCAGGTGTCGGAGTACGCGTCCAGCAGACCGGCCGAACCTGTCACGTGCTGACGCACCAGGGCGCGGGCCAGCACCACGACGTCGGCTGCCGCCAGGTTGAGCCCCTTCGCGCCGGTGGGCGGGACGATGTGGGCGGCGTCGCCCGCGAGCAGGACCCGGCCGTACCGCATGGGTTCGGTGACCGAGCTGCGCATCGGCAGGACGGACTTGGACGTGATGGGGCCGCGCCGAAGCTTCCAGTCGCCCTCGACGGTGAAGCGCGCGTCGAGTTCGTCCCAGATCCGGGTGTCCGGCCAGTCGGCGGGATCGGTTCCGTTGGGCACCTGCAGATAGAGGCGGCTGACCTCCGGCGAGCGCATGCTGTGGAGGGCGAACCCGCGCGGCGAGTGCGCGTAGATCAACTCGTCGCAGGAGGGCGGGACGTCGGCCAGTATGCCGAGCCAGGAATACGGGTACACCCGCTCGTGCGTCCGCTGCAGCGCTGCCGGGACCGCGGTGCGCGTCACGCCGTGGAACCCGTCGCAGCCCACCACGTAGTCGCAGGTGATCCGGGAGTTGCGGCCCTCGTGCGTGTAGTGGACGGTGGGCCGGTCCGTGGCTGCGCCCTCGACCGCCGTGACGGTGGCACCGAAGTGCAGCGGTGCGCCGTCCGCCAGTTGCAGGGCTATCAGGTCCTTGACGACTTCGGTCTGGGCGTAGACCCACACCCGGCGGCCGTCGGTGAGGGACGGGAAGTCGATGCGGTGCGCCCTGCCGTCCCAGCGCAGTTCGATGCCGTCGTGCACCAGGCCCTCGGCGTCGAGACGCCCGGCGGCACCGGCCTCGCGGAGCGCGTCGACGGTGGCCTGTTCGAGGATGCCGGCGCGCTGGCGCTGTTCGACGTACGCGCGGTCGCGGCTCTCCAGCACCACGCAGTCGATGCCCGCTCGGTGCAGCAACCGTGCCAGCAGAAGACCTGCCGGTCCGCCGCCGATGATCCCGACAGTGGTGTGCATCGGCTATTTCCCCTCTGCGGCGTGGGTGATCTCTTCGATGATCCGGTCCGCCGCGGCGAACGCGGCGTTGGCCGCCGGGACTCCGCAGTAGACGGCTGCCTGCAGCAGGACTTCCTGGACGTCCTCGGGGGTGAGGTCGCCGCTTTCGAGCGCGGCCCGCAGGTGCATGGCCAGCTCCGCGTGGTGGCCGAGTGCCGTCAGCGCGGTGAGGGTGAGACAGCGCCGGGTCCGGTGGTCGAGACCGGGCCGGGTCCACACCTCGCCCCAGGCGTAGCGGGTGATGAAGTCCTGGAAGACGGCGGTGAAGGGCGTGGTCGCGGCTGTGGCCCGGTCGACGTGCGCGTCACCGAGGACGGTGCGGCGCACCGCCGTCCCCGCGGCGTGCCGGGACATGTCGTCGGTGGCGCGGCCGGCCGCGAAGTGGCTCTGCAGCGCGGTCCGTACGAGTCCGGGTTGTTCGACGTTGGCCAGGTGCGAGGCGCCGGGGAGTTCGATGAGCGTCGCGCCGGGGATGGCGTCGGCCAGTTCGCGGGCGTGGGCGACGGGAGTGGCGGGGTCCTCGCGGCCGGCCACGACGAGCGTCGGTGCGGTGATGCCCGCGAGTTCGCCGCGCAGGTCATGGATGGCGAGGGCTTCGCACAGGGCGGCATACGCCCCGGGGTCGACGGCCCGCAGGCCGTCGACGACGGCACGGGCAGCAGGGGTCTCGGCGAAGCCCGCCGTGAACCAGCGCCCGGCCGCCGTCTCCACGACCGGGCCGATGCCTTCGGCCCGCACCAGGGAGGCACGTTCGAGCCAGGCCTGCGGCTCGCCGAACCGGGCCGACGAACACACGAGCGCGAGCGAGGTGATCCGGTCGGGGTGGTGGACGGCCAGCCAGCTGCCCACCGCGCCGCCGAGGGAGATGCCCGCGTACCCGAACCGGTCGATGCCGAGCGCGTCGGCAAGCCTCAGCACCTGTGCGCCGAGCTCGGCGACGCCGCCTCCGGCGGGGAGCAGCGTCCCGGGGCTGCCGCCGTGTCCTGGCAGGTCCCAGCGGACCACCCGGTGACTGTGGGCCAGAGCGGCGGCCTGTCCGTCCCAGACGGCCATCGAGGTACCGAGGGACGGCCCGAGCACGAGAGGTGTACCGGAGGGCGGGCCGTCCTCCCGGTGGTGCAGGAGGCGTGCGGCGGATTCGGTGGGCGAGTGCGGGGCTTTCATGGGGCTCCTGGGCCGGCCGGTGCCGGAGGGGTGGCGGAGGACGGGCGGGCCGTGCTGTCGCCGGGTCCTGCGCGCGTCACGGCGTGTCTGCTTCTGTGCGGGTGTCCGGGCGATGCAGTGCGCGGTCGACGAGAACGCCGGCCGAACCCGGGTAGCCGGCCGGGTCGGTGAGGGCCCGCAGGCGCTCCTCGGACATGACGTCCGCCACCTCGGGATCCTGGCGCAGGGCCGCGTGGAGTTCCGTCCCGTCACGGACGGCGCGTCCCGCGGCCGCGGTCACCGCCGTGCGCGCCCCGGCCCGTCCGATCAGCTCCGAGAGGGCGGTCACGAGTCGTTCGCTGACGATCAGTCCGCCGGTGAGATCGAGGTTCTCCCGCATCCGCCGGGGGTGGACGCACAGTCCTTCGGCCAGGGCGGCCGACGCGTCTGCCGCTCCGCCGACCGTGCGCAGGGCTTCACGGAGCGGCTGCCATTCGGCGTGCCAGGCCCCGGGCGGCCGTTCGTCCTCGGCGGCGAGGGAGCCGTACAGGATGCCCGCGAGCGCGGGTACCTGACGGGCGGCGGCGGCGACGAGGACCGCGCGGGCCGGGTTCGTCTTGTGCGGCATCGCGGATGACGCACCGCCCCCGCTCTCGGAGAGCTCGCCGATCTCGGTGCGGGACAGCAGGAGTACGTCGGCGGCGAGTTTGCCGAGCGCTCCGGAGGTGAAGGCCAGCGCTCCGCCGAGGTCGGCGACCGGGGTGCGCAGGCTGTGCCAGGGAAGTACGGGGGCGGCCAGTCCGGTCGCGGCGGCGTACGCCTCGACAAGGCGCACACCGGAGTCCTGCGCCGCATCGCCGGTGGCCGGGGCACCGGGCCGGACATCAGCGTCCCCAGCGGGCTTCCCGGAGTGGCCGAAGGCCGTGAAGGCGGCCAATGTGCCTGCTGCGCCGCCCAGTTGGACCGGAAGGGTGCTTCGTACGGCCGTGAGCCGGTCCGCAGCGTCGAGGACCAGGCTCCGCCAGCCCGCGGCCTTCAGCCCGAAGGTCGTCGGGACGGCGTGCTGGGTGAGGGTACGGCCGGCCATCGGGGTATCGCGGTGCTCGGCGGCCGTGCGCCCCAGGGCCGTGGCGATCCGGTGCAGGTCGGCCAGGATCAGGCCGAGCGCCTCGGACGCCACCAGCATGGTCGCGGTGTCGAGGATGTCCTGGCTGGTCGCTCCGCGATGGACGTGGGCCGCCGCCTCCGGAGTCTCCTCGGCGACGGCCGCCGTCAGATCGGCCACCAGCGGGATGACCGGGTTGCCGCCGGAGCGGGCCCGCAGTGCCAGCGAACGGGCGCCGAAACGTGCGGTGCCCGCCGCGGCCGACGCGACGGCTTCCGCCGCCCCGTCCGGTGCGTGCCCGAGCAGGGCCTGGGCACGGACGAGCGCGACTTCGGCATCGAGCAGCGCCCGTACGTACGCGGCATCACCCGTCGCCTCCTCGACAGCCGTGCCGGCGCGGACCGGTGAGAGCAGCCCGGTGTCGGCGAAGGCGTCATCCGAAGTCAAGGAAGACCGTCTCCTCATGCACACCGTCGCCGCTCAGACGGATGTCGAAGCGGTGGACGCCGGCGCCTTCCGGCGTGGTCAGGAGTGTCGCCCGGCGCCGCTCCGGAAGGCCCGACAGCAGGCGGTCCCCGGCGAGTCCGGTGGCGTCGTGGAGGTAGGCCCGGGTGTGCAGGTGGTGTGTGAGCCCGCGCGCGAGCACGACGATCGCCACGTACGGGGCCCCGCCCGGCGGCAGTGTCCGCACGGTGTAGTGCCCGTCGGCGTCCGTCGGCACCCGGGCGAAGCCGGTGAAGTCGAGGCCGTGGCGGCCGATGACCGCTCCGGTGACCGGGTCGCGCCGCAGCGAGCCGGGCGCGCCGTGCCGTGACCCGTCGGGAGCGGGCTGCCACACCTCGACGAGGGCGTCGGGCACGGGTGCGCCGGCCCCGTCCAGGACATGGCCGTGCAGCACTATGGCGCCCGGGTGACCGGCGGGCGCGATGTCGCCGCCCCCCGCGAAGGGCAACGCATAGCCGTAGAAGGGTCCGACGGTCTGCGACGGGGTGGGCGCGAGCGTTCCCCGGGCTGCGCCGGGAGTGGCGTCCCTCATCAGCGGCCCTCCTCGGCCCAGGTCGCGGACGGGCCGTCGAGGACGATGTCCCAGCGGTAGCCGAGCGACCATTCGGGGGTGGACAGATCGTGGTCGTACGCCGCGACGAGCCGGCTGCGAGCGTCGTCGTCGGTGACCGACTGGAGGATCGGGTCGTAGCCGAAGAGCGGGTCGCCGGGGAAGTACATCTGGGTCACCAGGCGCTGGGTGAACGCGGACCCGAACAACGAGAAGTGGATGTGGGCGGGGCGCCAGGCGTTGGTGTGGTTGCGCCAGGGGTACGCGCCCGGCTTGACGGTGACGAAGGAATAGCTGCCCCGGTCGTCCGTCAGACAGCGGCCGACGCCGGTGAAGTTCGGGTCGAGCGGCGCAGGGTGCTGGTCGCGCAGGTGGGCGTAGCGACCGGAGGCGTTGGCCTGCCAGATCTCGACGAGCTGGCCGCGCACGGGACGTCCGGACCGGTCGAGGACCCGTCCGGTGACCGTGATCCGCTCGCCCAGGGGCTCTCCCCGGTGCCTGCGGGTGAGGTCGTGGTCGAGGTCGGTGACGTCGGTGACCCCGAACACGGGACCGGTGAGTTCGACGTCCTCCGGGTCGGCCCCCATCGCTATGAGCGGCCGCCGGGGATGGCGCAGGGTGCTGCTGCGGTACGGGGCGTAGTCCCGCGCGGGGTGCGGGCGAACCGGGGCGCCGGCGGCGACCGACCTGGCGTAGTCGTCTCGCGCGGCGGTGATCTCGGCGGTGATCTGGGCCTGGGTGAGCGGGGGTTCGACGGTGCCGGCGGGTGCGGGTGGGGTGGTCACGGGTGTCGGTCCTGCCTTTCCGGTACGGGGGCGATCGCGCACCGGCCTCCGGTGCACGGTTCCACGCCCGGCAGGGCGCGGGGGGAGCGGCTCACGTCCGGGTCCCTTCGGCGACCCGGACGGGGGAGGCGGTCCGGTCGAGTACCTCGGCGGTGCTGACGCCGGGCGCGGTCCCGGCGAGCACCAGTCCGCCGGCGGTCACGTCCAGGACGGCCAGATCGGTGATGATCCGGTGGACGCAGGCCCGGCCGGTGAGCGGGAGAGTGCACTCCTCGACGATCTTCGGGCTGCCGTCCTTGGCTGTGTGGGTCATCGTGACGATGACCCGGCGGGCGCCGTGCACGAGGTCCATGGCGCCGCCGATGCCCGTCACGAGCTTTCCCGGCACTGCCCAGTTGGCGAGGTCACCGTGTGCGGAGACCTGCATGGCGCCGAGCACCGCGGTGTCGATGTGGCCGCCGCGGATCATGCCGAAGGAGAGCGCCGAGTCGAAGAAGGAGGCTCCCGGCAGGACGGTGACCGTCTCCTTGCCCGCGTTGATCAGGTCGGGGTCGACTTCGTCGTCGTAAGGGAAGGGGCCGGTGCCGAGGATGCCGTTCTCCGATTCGAGGACGACGTGCACACCGTCGGGCAGGTGGTTGGGGATGAGGGTCGGCAGGCCGATGCCCAGGTTGACGTACTCCCCGTCGCGCAGTTCGGCGGCCGCCCTGGCGGCCATCTCCTCGCGGTTCCAGGCCATCAGTTGCCACCCTTCCGCGGGCTGTTCCGTGCCGTCACCGTGCGCTGCTCGATCCGCTTGTCGGCGGCCTGTCGTGGAGTGAGCGCGACCACGCGCTGCACGTAGATCCCGGGCAGATGTACGTGGTCGGGATCGAGTTCGCCGGGCTCGACCAGCTCCTCGACCTCGGCGATCGTGATCCGGCCCGCCGTGGCGGCGAGCGGGTTGAAGTTGCGGGCCGCCTTGTTGAAGACGAGATTCCCGTGCCGGTCGCCCCTGGCCGCCCTGACCAGTGCGTAGTCGGTGCGGATGCCCCGTTCCAGGACGTAGGGCGCGCCGTCGAAGTCGCGTACCTCCTTGGCCGGTGAGGTGATCGCGACGCCGCCGTCCCCGTCGTAACGCCAGGGCATGCCGCCTTCCGCGACGAGGGTGCCGACTCCGGCCGGGGTGTAGAACGCGGGGATTCCCGCGCCGCCGGCCCGCAGCCGTTCGGCGAGCGTGCCCTGCGGGATGAGTTCGAGCTCCAGCTCCCCGGCCAGGTACTGGCGGGCGAACTCCTTGTTCCCGCCGATGTACGAGCCGGTGACCCTGCCGATCCGGCCGGCTGTCAGCAGGACCGCCAGTCCGGAGTCCTGGGCGCCGCAGTTGTTGGACACGACGCGCAGATTCCCGGTGCCCTTGTCGTACAGGGCTCCGATGAGTGCGTCGGGCACCCCGCTGAGTCCGAATCCGCCGACCGCGACCGACGCGCCGTCGGGGACGTCGGCCACGGCCTGTGCGGCCGAGGCGACCACCTTGTCCATCGGACCGCCCACCTGTTGTTCGCATAGTGAAGTTTCTTTCACTATTCTTGGCACGGAGTCTGCCGCCCGGCCCGGCGGCTGTCAACGGTCCGCGCCCCACCGGCTCCGGACGCCCCGCCGCCCGCCTCATGGCATTCATTACTGTGTCCCCACGACGCCCGACGGAGAGCCGATGCCACCGACCCACACGCTTCAGCAGACCGAGACACCGGCACCGGCCGAGGCGGTCGCCCCGCTGATGCGCGGAATCGCGGTCGTGCGCCGGCTCACGGACGCGGGCGGGACCATGAGCCCGGGCGATATCGAACGCGCCACCGGTCTGGCCCGCTCCACCGTCGACCGGATCACCGCGACCCTCGCCCGCATGGACTACGTACGCCTGGACGGGCGCGATGTCACGCTCGCGCCCCGCCTCATGGAGCTCGGCAACGCGTATCTGTCGGCCCTGCGGCTTCCGTCGCTCCTCGGCGGGCACGCGGACGCACTGGCGGACGAGCTCGACGAATCGGTTTCCCTCGCGGTCGGTGACATCGACGGCATCCGTTTCATCCATCAGGCCACCCGGCGGCGCGCCATGTCCCTGAGCTTCCGCATCGGGGACCTGCTCCCCCTGGAACGCGCCGCTCCAGGACCGCTGCTGGCGGCCGGCTGGGACGCGCGGGAGTGGGAGCAGTGGCGCGCGCGCCGGGCCGCGGACCCCGAGGGCCTGGCCTTTCCGGCCGCTCCCCCTCAACAGCCTTCGGACGAGCGGGACTTCGCGACGCGCGTCGAACGGGCGCGTCAGGACGGATGGGCCCTGGACGACCAGCTGATCGAACCGGGTCTGGTAGCCCTCGCCGTACCGGTGCGCTCCCCCGGCGGGGATGTGGCCTGCCTCGTCAGCGTCGTGAGCCACACCAGCCGGCACACGGCCGCCTCCCTGCGTGACACCCTGCTGCCCCGGGTACTCGCGGCCGCCGCGGCCATGGAGCGGGAGCTCGGCCAGGCCCCGCCCGCCAGGGCTCCGGCCTCCCCCACCGCGCTGGCCTCCTGGACCCGGGCATCCAAGCAGGAGCTGGGCCGCGAGTTCATCGAGTCCCTCGCGCGCGGCCTGACCGTACTGGCAGCCTTCGGCGAGGGCCGGGAGACGCTGACCCTGACCGACGTGGCCCGGGCGACCGGTCTGGCCCGGGCGACCGCCCGGCGCGCCCTGATCACCCTGGAACACCTCGGCTACGCCGCCACCCACGACCGGACCCACCGCCTCACCCCGCGCGTACTGGCCCTCGGTTACCCCCCGTTGTCCCGGGCGACACTGCCGCAGATCGCGCAGCCCCATCTCGCCGCACTGACGCACCAGGTCCAGGACTCGGCCTCACTCGCGGTCCTCGCCGGCGACGACGTCCAGTACACCGCCCGTGTCGCGACCCGACGCATCATGAGCGTCAACATCACCGTGGGGACGCGCTTCCCCGCTCATGCGACCTCCATGGGGCGCGTCCTGCTCGCCGCGCTGCCGCCTGCCGAACGGGGCGCCAGGCTCGCCCGGACCGAGCCGCGCGCCCTCACCCCGTTCACCGTCACCGCGGCCGAAGCGCTCGGCGCGGCCATCGACCGCGTCCACGACGACGGATATGCGCTGGTCGACGAGGAGTTGGAGGTGGGCCTGCGCTCGGTCTCCGTGCCCCTGCGTGATCGCCGCGGCGCGGTCGTGGCGGCGGTCAACGTGGCCATGCACAGCAGCAGCCGCAGCGTGCGGGAGTGCGTCACGGATGTCCTGCCCCGGCTCCGCGCCGCCGCCGACCGTATCGAGGCCGACCTGCACATCACCGAACGCTACGTACGGGTCCCGGCGATGTGACCCGACTCGGGGCGCGGGCGGGCGCGGTGCACCGGCCCCGGAGCACATCACATAGTTGTTTTATTGCGCAACCTTTAAAGTATGCATATGGATACCGATTGCACGACACACGAGGAGCACGCGGTGCTCGTCGGGGGCCCCGCCCACGGCCTGCGTCTGCGCGTCACCGACCGCCCGCCGGTCGTACAGATCACCCGCCCCTGCGAGGTGGAGGCCGCACCGGGCGGCGTCCGGGCCGAGGCCCTGTATGTCTATCGGCTCGGCCTGCCCCCGGGCGACGGGCCGCTGCGCTACGGCTACGACGCGGCGAGCCCGTGACAGCACCGTCGGGGTCCGGACCGGCCGGGCCCCGACGGCCGCCCGTCAGTTCGCGGACGTCTGAGCCGCGACCTCGATCAGCAGGGCCTGCCCCGGGTTGAGCGTCGGCATCGGCAGCCCCGCGCCGGTCAGTACGGCGCCCGGCATCGGGACCCAGCCGTCGAGTGCCGCCGTGCACCAGAGGGGACCGGTGACCTGATGGAGGTCGGGCAGCCCCGCCTCCGTACGGATCCGGACCCGGTAGGGACGCCCCGGGGCAAGGCCGGGGAGGCGGACACGGCCCGACTGGCCCGGTACGGAAGTCTCCGTCCGCACCCAGCAGTACAGCGCCGCACCGGCGTCCGGCGCGACCACACCGTGCAGTTGGGTCGCCTCGTCATCGAGGTCCGCCCTGACGACCCGCCCGCTGTGCAACAGCCCGCGCACCTCCTTGTACAGCGCCGCCCACCGGGTCAGCACCGCGCGCTGGGCCGGGGTGCGCGCGGTCACGTCGTCCTCGATGCCCGCGTGGCCGAACAGCGCGGTGATCAGCCGGAACGAGTCGTCGGTGATCCGGCCCGTCGTATGGCTGCGCGGGCCCCCGACATGGGCGCCGACGAGCTCGGGCGGCAGCAGCTGCCCGGTCCAGCGCTGGATCGACTGGCGTTCCACCGGGTCGTTGCAGTCCGAGGCCCAGACCCGGTCGGTGCGGTCGAGGACGCCGAGGTCGACGCGCCCACCACCGCTGGAGCACGACTCGATCTCCAGCGCGGGATGGCGGGACCTGAGCGAGTCCATCAGCCGGTAGAGGCCCTCGGTCTGGGCGTGCACACCGGGCCGGTCGGTGCCGCGCGCGCCGCGCCGCACCGCTTCGTGCAGTTCCCGGTTGTGGTCCCACTTGAGGTAGTCGATGCCGTACTCGGTGACGAGGGCGTCCAGCCGCTCCAGCAGGTAGCCGAACACGTCCTCGCGGGCGACGTTCACCACGTACTGGTGACGGGAGCTCGGCCCCACCCCGGCGGACGGGCCGAGAATCCACTCGGGGTGTTCCCGGGCCATCCGCGAGTCGAGGTTCACCATCTCGGGTTCCACCCAGAGCCCGAACTGCATTCCGTGCGCGTGCACCCGGTCCGCCAGCGGGCCCAGCCCGTCCGGCCACACCTGTGGGTCCACCGTCCAGTCGCCGAGCCCCGCCGTGTCGTCCCGACGGCCGAGGAACCAGCCGTCGTCCAGGACCAGTCGCTCCACGCCGACCTCGGCGGCCGCGTCGGCCAGCGCCAGGAGCTGTTCGGGGCGGTGGTCGAAGTAGACCGCCTCCCAGGTGTTCAGGGTCAGCGGACGCGGCGTGGACGGGTGCCGGGGGCGGGCCCGGAGCATCGTGTGGAACCGGGCGGCAAGCCCGTCAAGCCCCTCCCCTGACCAGGCGAAGAAGCATTCGGGCGAGGTGTACCGGTCACCCGGGGCGAGCCGGATCTCGCCGGGCGCCAGCAGTTCGCCGCCGCCGAGGACTCCGCCGTGCACGCCCGCACCCTCGGGCAGCCGCTCGGCGAGCCAGCGCTGATTGCCGCTCCATCCGACATGCAGGGCCCAGACCTCGCCCGTACGGAACCCGAAGCCGGGCACCCCGACCGTCAGGAGGTGCGGTGCGTCCAGTCCGGGCTTACCCCGGCGCACCTCACGGACATGACCGGCGAACGCCAGCCGGCCGCGCTGCGGGGAGCGTTCGCGGCACCACTTGCCGGTGAAGTCCAGGATCTCCTGGGCGCGGCCGGGCAGCGGAAGCAGTGCGGTGGTGGCGGCGAGGTCGTACGGCGCGGCACCGGGGGCGCCGTACGGGCAGGACAGGCCGGTGCGTACGCCCAGCACACCGGACGGGTCCAGCCGGTAGGTGAGGACGATGTCGAGTCCGGCGTCCGCGTCGTGGAGGTCGATGACCAGTTCGCCCGGGCGTTCCTCGGCGCCGGTCATGGTGATCCGCGGGGTGGTGGCCGTCCCACCCCGGTGGCCCTGGTGGGCCGGGGTGCCCGACCAGCCGTCGGCCTCGGTGGGCCAGACGGTGAACTGCCGCGGTTCGTCGAGTGAGTTGTTGAGCGCGGCGGCGTCCGCTGTCAGGCCGAGGGCCGCGAGACCGTCTCCGGTCAGCTCTCCGAGATCTTCGCCCCAGTGCAGGACACGGGGCAGCGGAGCACGGAGTTCGACGACGAAGCTCACCCCGGCCGCACGCAGATGCGCGATCCGGGTGGTGATGCGGGTCATGGCATGTCCTCTCGAAACCAATGGGTGACGGCGGCGCTCCGCTGCAACGATCATTTCCTTCTGGCATCAATATATTCAGCACTGTCCAGAGGAGTCCTTGCGCGTTCTCAGGCGATCCACAGCCCGGGTCCGACACCTTTGCTTTCGGGCAGAAGGTAACCTCGGCCGGGTGAACCTCACCCGGCAGCCGCCATCAGCCGCGCTCGTCCTCCAGACCTTGCTGACCCAGGGCCCGTTGACGCGGGCGGAGCTCGGACGCCGCACCGGCCTCTCCTCCGGGGCCGTCACCAAGGTGTCGGCCCCGCTGCTCGACGACGGCTGGATCACCGAGCTCGGTCCGTCGGGCGACCGGCAGCCGGGCCGCCCGGCCACGCTGGTGGCGGTACGGCCCGAGCGGGCCCGGTTCATCGGCATCAAGATCACGTCGGATGAGCTGATCGGCATGCTCGTCGACCTCACGGCGACCCCACTGACCACCCACCGGACGCCGCTCCGTTCCCGGGATGTCGGCACGGTGGTCAGGGCCGTCGCCCGGCTGGTCGGCACGCTCTGCGGACCGACCGGAAGGGAACCGACCGGAAAGGGACGGGCCGGAAAGGGACGGGCCGGTGAAGGACGGGCCGGTGAACAGCAGGCCGGGTCCGGCCCGGCGGTGCACAGCGTCGGCGTGACGGTCTCCGGCGATGTGGACGGCCCGGGCGGCACCGTCCGCTATTCCCCTTTCCTGGACTGGCACGGGGTACGGCTCGCCGCCCTGATCGAGGAAGCCACCGGCATTCCGGCGGTCATCGACAACGACGTACGAGCCCTCACCGTCGCCGAGCAGTGGTTCGGTGCCGGAGTCGGCCTCTCCTCCTTCGCCCTGGTCACGGTCGGCGCGGGAGTGGGATGCGGAATGTCCGTCGGCGGCCGGGTGGTCACGGGCGCGTTCGGGGTCTCGGGCGAACTGGGACATGTGCCAGTCGGCGGCAGTGACCGGGTCTGCACCTGCGGCAACACCGGCTGCGTGGAGGCCGTCGCGTCGACGCAGGCCATCGTGGAACAGGTGCAGGAGCAGACAGGGGACGCGGAACTGTCCCTCGCCGACGCCGTACGTCTGGCTCGGGCCGGGGACGCCGCCGCGCGCACCGTCTTCACCCGGGCGGGGAGGGCCCTGGGGCTGGGGATCGCGTCCGTGGCCAACCTCATCGGGCCGGAGCGCATCATCATCTCCGGCGAGGGCGTGGCGGCGTACGACCTGTTCTCCGACGAGATCCGCCGCACCTTCGCCGACCAGGCCTTCGGCGCCGCCGCCAGGTGCGAACTCGTGGTGCGCCCCCTGCCGTTCGAGACCTGGGCACGCGGTGGTGCGGCGATGGCGGCCCACCGCCTCTTCGCCGCGCCTCCCGCCCGGTCCGCCGGGGCGGCGGCCCGCTGATCCAGGCCGGCCGCCCCGCCGCACTCCCCCGTCAGGCGTTGGGGTCGAAGGGGATTCCGGCAGGCATCGCCTTCTCCAGATGGGCGGCGAAGTTTCCGTCCTTCAGACCGAAGACCGCGCTGCCGAAGTCGGCCTGCACCAGCTTGTCCCGGACACCGTCGGGGTAGCCGTTCCAGCCGACCAGGTCGGGAAACTGCCACTGGTGGTAGTGGTTCTCCGGCGGCTCGTCGCCCGTGGTCGCGGGACGGAAGCAGTGGGTGCCGATCCCGTCCTTGTGGTACACGGCCTTGGGGTGGGTGCCGTCCCACTGGATCTGATCGCGGCCGTACACGCTGAAGCCCCCGTGCGCCGAGGTGGAGACGTACTTCGCCTCGTTGTCCTGCACCCACACCACGACGTGTTCCCAGTCGTGGCGGTGACCGCCAAGACCGCTCCCGGCCACGGCCTGGTCCTTCTCGAAGTAGAGGCCGTAAATGATGGCGCACCAGCCGTTGTTGCACTTGGAACGGGCATAGCCGTTGGTGTTGTCCAGGTCCCAGGAGTCGTGGCAGCTGCCGTTGACGGCGCCGGTGGTGTTCAGCCCGGGGGCGATGGTGCCGTCGGGGCCGATGGCGGGGGTCGGATAGCAGCCGTCGCCGTCGTAGTCGTAGGCCGGCTGGAAGGTCTGTTCCAGTCCGTCCGCGTTCGCCGGCAGGGCCCCCGGAACGGCCGCGAAGGCGCTGCCGGGTGAGGCCAGGACCAACACCCCTGCTGCAGCAAGTACCAGTGCGACCTTGCGGATCCGTCGTTCTCTCTTCACTGCTTCCTCCTGGTCGAAGCGCATCGGGCCGAGCCATGCGGTGACATGCCCATGTCCAGGCTCGGGGAATCCCGGAGCTCTGCCGGGTACGGCGGATTTCGCAGCGGTGAAGGCCCGGCCAACAGTCCTTCGGCGACCCGGGTGCGGCCGCCAGCCCTCTCACCCCCGTCGCCAGCGGGCTGAATTTTGTTTCTTGACAGAGGAAATTAACTCACCTACGTTTCCGGCCATGTCACCGACCGGCCTTGTCGACACGGACCCGCCGCCAACTCCGGCCGCCTGTGCGGCGATCACCAGGGCATCGGAGTACGCGCCCTCCTCTGCGGCGTCCGGGTGACCGCGGACGAGGTCGTCGCACTGTTCGCCGGCCGCTGCCGGGCCCGGACGGCCCGTCATGCGCCGCCGCACGAGCGGGGACTCGACGTGGTGCCGCCCCTGGCTCTCCCGCACCACCGTCCCGTCCCCACGCGATCAGAGCAGGAGACCACCCTCATGCACTTCCCCGCCCCATCCACGGGCCGCGCCGTGCGCGCCACGACGGTCCTCGCCGTCACGGCCGCACTGGCCGCCGCCGCGCTCCCGGCGCAGGCCACACCCCAGCCCTCGCCCGCCACCCGGTCGGCAGCCGCCGCCCCGGCGCCCGATGCCGGACAGGACCGGGCCGGCAAGCCCTTCATGGGGTGGAGCAGTTGGTCGATGCAGACCAGTTCCTACCCCGGGCTCAACCCCACAGGCGATTACAGCTATCTGACGGAGGCCAACGTCCTCGAGCAGGCCGACGCGATGGCCGCCAAGCTGAAGCGGTACGGCTACGAGTACGTCAACATCGACGCGGGCTGGTGGCGGAACCAGGAGTGGACACCCGAGTTCGACGGCTACGGACGCCAGCAGGCCGACCCCGAGCGCTTCCCGCGCGGGATGAAGCCGGTCGCCGACGACCTGCACCGCAAGGGCCTCAAGGCGGGCATCTATCTGCCGGTCGGCCTGGAGAAGGAAGGGTACGGCGGGGGCGAGCTGCCGATATGGAACGCCCCGGGCTGCACCACCGGGGACATCGTCTACGACGATCTGCGCACGACGAACGGCTGGGACAGCTCGTACAAGATCGACTTCACGCGGCCGTGCGCCCAGAAGTACGTCGACTCCCAGGCCCGGCTGATCGCCGACTGGGGTTACGACTTCCTCAAGCTCGACGGGGTGGGTCCGGGCTCCTTCAAGGGCGGTGACAACTACGACAACCGGGCGGACGTCGCCGCCTGGAACAAGGCGATCAAGCGCACCGGCCGCCCCGTCCACCTGGAGATCTCCTGGTCACTGGATGTCGACTACGCCGACAGCTGGAAGGAGAACTCCGACGGCTGGCGGGTGGACACCGATGTCGAGTGCTACTGCGAGACGCTGGTGACGTGGGACAACTCGGTGAAGGCCCGGTGGCGCGACACCCCGGTGTGGACCCGGCACGCGGGTCCGGGCGGCTGGAACGACCTGGACGCGATCGATGTCGGCAACGGCGAGATGGACGGGCTGACGAAGGCCGAGCGGAAGAGCTACATGACGCTGTGGTCGATCGCCAAGTCGCCGCTCTACTCCGGTGACGACCTCACCGAACTGGACGCGTACGGCCTCTCGTTGCTCACCAACCGTGAGGTGCTCCAGGTCAACCAGCAGCCGGGCACCCCGGCCCATCCGGTCACCACGGCCGGTGACCAGCAGGTGTGGGCCTCGGAGAACGACGACGGCAGCTACACCGTGGCGCTCTTCAACCTCGGCGGCTCGCCCGCCCCGGTGACGGCCCGCTGGTCCGCCCTCGGCTTCGCCGGCAAGGCGACCGTTCGCGATCTGTGGAACCACGAGAACCTGGGCGGGCACAAGGACGGCATCACCGAGGCGCTGCCCTCGCACGGTTCACGCCTGTTCACCGTCACCCCGCACGGTTCCCGGCTGCGGACCACGGGGTACGAGGCCGAGTCCCCGGCCAACGCACTCACGGGCAACGCCTCGGTCTCCGACTGCGACGAGTGTTCCGGCGGCAAGAAGGTCGGCAACCTCTACGAGGGCGGCTCCGTGCGCTTCGGGAACGTGGAGGCCGCGCGGGCCGGAACGTACTACGTGAACGTGGCCTACACCTCCGGTGACGAACGGTCCGTCGAGATCTCGGCCAACGGGAAGCCCGCCACGAGCAGCGCCTTCCCGTCCAGCGGAGGCTGGGGTGCGGCGCAGACCATCAGCGTCCCCGTGACGCTCAGGGCCGGCCGCAACACCATCACGTTCGACAGCGGCCCCTCCGGCTTCGCGCCCGACATCGACCGGATCGACGTGCCGAAGCAGCCCTGACGCCCGTCGGGCAGGCGCGGCGGGCGGCCGCCCCGTCCGCACCGCCTCTCCCCACCTGTCATCCGTACCGGAATGGAGTCACTGTGAACGAGCAGCACCCCCGACCGCACTCTCCCGAGCAGTCACTGCCGGTCCACCCGAGCCGGCGTCGTCTGCTCACGCTCGCCGCCGCAGTCGGTTCGGCCGGTGCGCTCGGCGCGCTGCCCGCGTTCGCCGCCGCCGCTCCCCCACAACGGCCCGTCTCATCGCCGCTGCGCGCCCCCGGCCCCGCCACCGAGATGTGGTACCGGGCGCCCGCCTCCGCGCAGTCGATGATCGAGCAGGCCCTCCCGGTGGGCAACGGCCGGCTCGGCGCGCTCGTCGGCAACGACCCCGCGCACGAGCTGCTGCACATCACCGACGCCACGCTGTGGACCGGCGGGATCAATGACCGGCTGGATGCGGATGGCCAGTTCCCTTACGGACGCGAGGATTTCGGCAGCTTCACACTGCTGGGCAACGTGTCCGTCGAGATCCCCGGCCACGATCTGTCCGAGGTGTCCGGCTACCGCCGCAGCCTCGACCTCGCCCAGGGTGTCGTCACCTCCCACTACACGCGTTCCGGTGTGGCGTACGAGCGCAGCGTCTTCGCCAGCCGCCCGGACGATGTCGTGGTCGTCCGGTTCACCCAGCGCGGCGGCGGCCACTACACCGGCACGCTCTCGTTGGACGGCACGCACGGCGAGACCACTTCGGCGGACGGGAGCCGCGCCGAGATCTTCCTGGCGGACTCGTTCGGCAACGGGCTGCGGTACGGGGCCGTCGTCCACGCGCGCAGCCGCAGCGGCAAGGTCTCCACGGAAGGCGGCCGGATCACCTTCACCCGGTGCGCCGACCTCACCGTGGTGATCAGCGGCGGCACGAACTACGCTCCCGACGCGGCCGAGGGCTACCGCGATCCGGGCCTCGACCCGCTCGCCCTCGCACGGACCAAGGCCCGTGACGCCGCCGCCGTTTCCGTGACCGATCTGCTGCACACCCATGTGGCCGATCACCGGAAGCTGTTCGACCGCATGTCGGTGGATCTGGGCTCCTCCACCGCGCAGCAGCGCGCCCTGGACACCTGGGACCGGCTCCGGGCCCGCACCGCCGAGGGCGACCCCGATCCCGAACTGGAGGCGATGTACCTCCAGTTCGGCCGCTATCTGATGATCTCCGGGTCACGGGGCGGACTGCCGGTCGCTCTGCAGGGCCTGTGGCTGGACGGCAACGACCCGGACTGGATGGGCGATTACCACACCGACATCAACATCCAGATGAACTACTGGATGGCCGACCGGGCGGGCCTGTCCCCCTGTTTCGACGCGCTCACGGAATACTGTCTCGCCCAGCTCCCGTCCTGGACGGAGCTCACAGGAAGCCATTTCAACGACCCGGCCAACCGGTTCCGCAACTCCAGTGGCAAGGTCGCGGGCTGGACGGTGGCGTTCTCCACGAACATCCACGGCGGGCTGGGCTGGTGGTGGCACCCGGCGGGAAACGCCTGGCTGTGCAACTCGCTCTGGGAGCACTACGAGTTCACCCAGGACCTCACGCACGTGGCGCGTATCTTCCCGATGCTGAAGGGTGCCTGCGAGTTCTGGGAAGCGCGTCTGCTGACGACGACCGTCACCGACGCGGCCACGGGCGAGCGGCGCGAGGTCCTGATCGCGGACAGCGACTGGTCCCCGGAGCACGGACCGCAGGACGGGAAGGGAAACACCTATGTACAGGAGGTGGTCCGGGACCTCTTCCTGCACTTCGAGGAGGCGTGCGCACTGCTCGGCCGTGAGGCGCGGTACGGCGTGACCGTGGCGGGGATGCGGAAGCGGCTGTATCTGCCCGAGGTCAGCCCCGAGACCGGCTGGCTCCAGGAGTGGATGTCCCCGGAGAACCTCGGCGAGACGACCCACCGCCACCTGTCACCGCTGATCAGCCTGTTCCCGGGGGACAGGATCCGTCCCGGCGCGGTCTCTCCCGAACTGCTCGACGGGGCGACGGCGCTGCTGCGGGCCCGCGGCATGGAGAGCTTCGGCTGGGCCAACGCCTGGCGCGCGATGTGCTGGGCGCGGCTGAAGAACGCCGACAACGCCTATCAGCTGATCGCCAACAACCTCCGGCCTTCGGTCAGCAGCAGCAACGGTTCCTCGATGAACCTGTTCGACATCTACCAGGTCGAGCCGGACCGCGGCATCTTCCAGATCGACGCCAACTTCGGCACGCCGACGGCCATGATCGAAATGCTGCTCTACTCCCGGCCGGGCCATATCGAGCTGCTTCCCGCCCTGCCTGCCGCCTGGGCCGGCTCCGGTTCCGTCACCGGCCTGGGGGCGCGGGGCGGCTTCGTGGTGGACCTGAGCTGGCGCGGCGGAAGGGTCCGCGAGGCGCGGATCCGCAGCGTCGGCGGCCGCACCACGGAGGTGATCTGGCGGGGCGTGACGCGGCGGGTCGAGCTGCGGCCCGGCCGGTCGGTCACCCTCCGGGCGTTCTGACACATGCCCGAAGGCCGCCCTGCGGCGGCGTGGCCGGCTCCCCCGTCAAGCCGCCGCAGGGCGGGCCCCGTCCTCCTGTCGTTTGTCGGTGTCGTGGTGGATGGGCGTGCCGGAACCCGTCAGCGGTGCTCCCGTCCCTCCCCGGCGCGCCGCGACGATCTCCGCCGCGATGGACAGCGCGGTCTCCTCGGGGGTGCGGGCGCCGAGGTCGAGGCCGATCGGGGAGCGCAGCCGGGCCAGCTCGCCTTCGGTCAGCCCGACTTCGCGCAGGCGCCGGTTGCGGTCCTCATGGGTGCGCCGCGAGCCCATCGCGCCGACGTACGCGGCCGGCAGCCGCAGGGCCGTCTCCAGCAGCGGGACGTCGAACTTCGCGTCGTGCGTGAGCACACACAGCACGGTCCGTCCGTCGGTCGCCGTCTGCCGCAGGTAGCGGTGCGGCCAGTCGATCACGAGGTCGTCGGCCTCGGGGAAACGGGCGCGGGTGGCGAAGACCGCCCGTGCGTCGCACACGGTCACGTGGTAGCCGAGGAACTTGCCCGCCCGCACCAGCGCGGTGGCGAAGTCCACCGCTCCGAAGACGATCATCCGGGGCGGCGGCACACTCGACTCCACGAACAGAGTCACACCGCCCGGGCAGCGTGACCCGTCCTCGGCGATCTCGACGCTGCCGGTGCGGCCGGTGTCCAGAATCGCGCGGGCCTGGGCCGCCGCGGTGCGTACCAGCTCCGGAGTTCCGCCGAGGCTGCCTTCGTACGAACCGTCGGCGTGCACGAGGAGCGCCCCGCCGAGCAGGTCGTCCGGTCCGCGGACGATCCGGGCGAGCGCCGCCGACTCGCCCCGGTCCGCGGCCGTCACCGCTGCCAGGAACACCGGCGCGGCCGACCCCACCGGGGCGACCAGGACCTCGATGACTCCACCGCAGGTGAGCCCCACCGCGAAGGCGTCCTCGTCGCTGTATCCGAAGCGCTCGCGCACGGTCCGGCCGTCCCGCAGCGCCTGCACGCAGAGCTCGTACACGGCGCCCTCCACGCAGCCGCCCGAGACGGAACCGACGACGGTGCCCTCACTGTCGACGGCCATGGCGGCGCCGGGACCGCGTGGCGCGCTGCCGCCGACGGCCACGACAGTGGCGACGGCGAAGTCCCGCCCCTCCTCGAACCAGCGGCCCAGCGTGTCCGCGACATCAAGCACGCGCGGCCTCCCCCTCCGCCCGCCGCCGGGCTTCTTCCGCTGCCCTCAGGACACGGTCCGGGCGGATCGGCAGTTCCCGGTGGCGTACGCCGGTCGCGTGCCACACCGCGTTGGCGATGGCGGCGGCGACGCCCACGACGCCGATCTCACCGATGCCCTTGATCCCGACCGGGTCGCCGTGGACGTGATCGTCCACCCAGTCCGCCTCGATGACCGGAACGTCGGCGTGCGCGGCGAAGTGGTAACCGGCGAAGTCGGCCCCGACGTGGCCGCCCGAGGCCTGGTCCCTGATCGCCTCCTCGTGCAGGGCCATGGACAGCCCCCAGGTCATGCCGCCGATGAACTGACTGCGGGCGGTGAGCGGGTTGACGACGGTGCCCGCGGCGTAGATGCCGAGCAGCCTGCGTACCCGCACCTCGCCGGTGGTGACGTCCACCGCGGCCTCCGCGAACTGCGCCCCGAAGGAGTGCCGTTCCATCGCGGGGAGAGCTCCGATGGCCTCGGCCGTGTTCGACCGGGCGGTGATCCCCTCCGGCGGAATGCCGCCGCCCATGGCCAGCCGCTCCCGCAGATCGGCCGCTGCCAGCCGGACCGCCCAAGCCCAGGAGCGGGTGCCCATGGAGCCGCCGGCGATCATCGCCGGACCGATGTCGCTGTCCCCGATCCGCATCCTGATGCGGTCCGGGTCCACCTCCAGCGCATCGGCGGCGACGAGTGTCATCGCGGTCCTGGCGCCGGTCCCGATGTCCGCCGCGTTGACCCGCACGGTGAAGGTTCCGTCCGCCTCGGCGGTCACGGCCGCGGTGGACGGGCCGACCCCCGAGGGGTAGGTGGCCGCGGCCGTGCCGGTCCCGATCAGCCAGCGCCCGTCCCGGCGCAGACCGGGACGCGGGTCCCGGTCCGCCCAGCCGAACCTGCGGGCGCCCTCCTCGAAGCAGGCGAGCACATTGCGGCTGCTGAACGGCAGACCCGACACCGGGCCCGTCGTGGGTTCGTTGCGCGCGCGCAACACGATGGGGTCCACGCCGGACTTCTCGGCCAGCTCGTCGATCGCCGCTTCGACGGCGAAGGATCCCGGTGCTTCTCCCGGTGCGCGCATCCAGGTGGGCGACGGCACATCGAGCCGTACCAGTGTGTGCTGGGTGTGGTGCGCGTCGGCGTCGTACAGGACGCGTCCCAGCACCGCGCTCGTCTCGACGAACTCGTGCACGGTCGAGGTGAGGCTCTGCGCCTGGTGGTCGAAGGCGCGCAGCCGGCCGTCGGCGTCGGCGGCGAGCCTGATCCGCTGAGCCGTGGGGCTGCGGTAGCCGACGAGCGAGAACATCTGGCGGCGGGTCAGTACGACGCGTACCGGGCGCTGGAGAGCGGTCGTGGCCATGACGGCCGCCACCTGGGTGGGACTGAGCCCCTTCGATCCGAAGGCTCCGCCGATGTGCTCGGACCGCACCCGTACCGAGGCGGGGTCGAGGGAGAAGAGCTGCGCGATTTCGGAGGCCACCCAGCTGCTTCCCTGGTTGGAGTCCAGGACATCGAGTCGCCCGTCGTCCCAGCGGGCGGTCGCCGCGTGCGGCTCCATCGAGCTGTGGTGCTCCTCCGGGGTGGTGTACTCCTCGTCCACGACGAAGGCGGCTGCTTCGAGCTCGGCCTTCAGATCGCCCTTCGTCGTCTCGGCGTCGGCCATCGCGCTCTGCTCCGGCTTGTACGCGCCGGGGTGCCCGGCGAAGAAGGCCACGTCGTGCGGCTCCTCGTCGTACTGGACGACGAGTGCCTCGGCCGCCTCCCGGGCCTGCTCCGACGTCTCGGCCACGACCAGCGCCACCGGCCAGCCCACGAAGGGCACCCGGTCGTGCTGGAAGAGTCCGACGACCGGATTGGGGCGTCCCAGCATGCCGACGTAGTCGGTGTCGACGCGCGGCGCGTTCCCGTGGTGCAGCACGGTGAGGACTCCGGGCATGGCCAGAACGGGTTCGTCCGCCACCGAACGGATACGGCCGCGGGCCACCGTCGAGAGCACCAGCCAGCCGTGGGCGAGTTCCGCGAAGGGGATCTCGCCTGCGTAGCGGGCCGCCCCGGTGACCTTGTCCCGGCCCTCGACCCGGGTGCGGCCGGAGCCGATGGCTCCGGTGAACGCGGCACTGTCGGTCGTCGTGGTCATCGGGCGGCCTCCTCGGCGAGTTCGGTCAGCACGGCCACGACGAGGTTGCGCATCAACGTCACCTTGTATCCGTTCTCGGGGAGCGGTTCGGCTGCGGCCAGTTCGGCGTCCGCCGCTGCGGCGAACGCCTCCGCGGTCGCCGGCCCACCGGTCAGCGCCCGCTCGGCCTCGCGGGCCCGCCAGGGCCGGGACGCGACCGCCCCGAACGCGAGGCGCACCTCGGCCACAGCACCGTCCTGGACGTCGAGCGCCGCGGCGATCGAACCGATCGCGAAGGCGTACGAGGCCCGCTCGCGCACCTTCCGGTACCGGGAGTGCGCGGCGACCGCGGCCGGCGGCAGTGTGACTCCGGTGATCAGGGCGCCGGGCGGCAGAGCGGTCTCGATGTGCGGGGTGTCCCCCACGGGACGGTAGAACTCGGCGATCGGCAATTCGCCCGGCCCCTCGGCCGTCTCGTAACGGATGACGGCGTCGAAGGCCGCGAGCGCGACCGCCATGTCCGAGGGGTGGGTTGCCACGCAGTGCTCGGAGGCTCCGAGGATCGCGTGGTTGTGGTGTTCGCCCGCGATGGCGGGACAACCACTGCCGGGCTCACGCTTGTTGCACGGTTTGGCGGGATCACTGAAGTAGCCGCAGCGGGTCCGCTGGAGCAGATTTCCGCCGACCGTGGCCATGTTGCGCAGCTGTCCGGAGGCGCCGGCCAGGAGCGCCTGGGTCAGCGCCGGATAGTGCCGCCGCACCTCGGCGTGGGTGGCGAGATCGCTGTTGGTGGCGGTCGCGCCGATGCTCAGCCCGCCATCCGGGGTGAAGTCGACCTTGTCCAGAGGAAGTTCCTGGACGTCGACGAGGAGCGTGGGCCGTTCGACGCCGGTCTTCATCAGGTCGACGAGGTTGGTGCCACCGCCGAGGAAGCGGGCGTCGGGGTCGGTCCCCAGGAGGGCGACCGCCCCGGAGACGTCGAAGACGCGTTCGTAACCGAATTCCCTCATGCCACCGACTCCTTGGCCTCGGACGCGGAGGCTTCCGCGGCCTGCGCGACCGCCTGCACGATCGATACGTACGCGCCGCAGCGGCACAGGTTGCCGCTCATCCGCTCGCGGATCTCCTCGGCGGTGAGAGCGGGTACCCCCGCCTCCGGCCGGACGTCGTCGGTCACGGCGCTCGGCCAGCCCGCCGCGTGTTCCTCGATCACCGCGAGGGCCGAACAGATCTGTCCCGGTGTGCAGTAGCCGCACTGGTAGCCGTCGAGGTCGAGAAAGGCCTGCTGGACGGGGTGCAGCCGGTCACCGTCGGCCACCCCTTCGATGGTGGTGATCTCGCGCCCCTCGGCCGCGACCGCGAGCTGCAGGCACGCAACGGCTCTGCGCCCGTCGAGCAGCACCGTACAGGCGCCGCACTGGCCCTGGTCACAGCCCTTCTTGGTGCCGGTCAGATCGAGACGCTCACGCAGGGCGTCGAGCAGGGTGGTGCGATGGTCGACGGGCAGCGTGTACTTTTCGCCATTGATGTTCAGGGTGATGGCACTGGACGTCGATGGGGCCATGATCAGCCTTCTTTCGCATTACTGATGCGCGTCGAACGAGACGTTCCCGGCACAGGAACCCGGGAGGGGAGAGGCGATACGAATGGTTGCGCAGGTGAGAATGAGGCACCGGTCGGCCACATTGGCTGGATCTGCCGCTAAGGTGAGCCTAAGCGGACAACTGTCCGCTATCGCTCAAACCTAGTGGACAGCTGTCCGCCTATCAAGACCGATCATGGCCGCGAGCCCGGAAGGAGGAGGAGACGTGCAGGACGACAAAGGCACCCCTCTGCGTCCGGACGCGCAGCGCAATCGCGAGCGCATTCTCGAGGTCGCGCTGGCCGAGCTGACGCGGGCCGCGGACGCCCCGGTGAGCGCGATCGCGAAGAAGGCGTGCGTCGGACAGGGGACGTTCTACCGGAACTTCCCCAACCGCGAGGCCCTCGTTCTGGAGGTGTACCGCTACGAGATGCAGCAGGTCGCCGACAGCGCCGGACAGTTGCTCCTGACCCGTGAACCCGACCGGGCCCTGCGGGAGTGGATGGACCGGCTCGCACAGTTCGCCATGGCCAAGGCCGGGCTGGCCGAGGCGCTTCGCACGACGGTCAGCAGACACGGCGGTCTGGCCCAGCTGGGCCACGGCCCGCTCACCGAGGCGGTGACGCTCCTGCTGGACTCCAACGAGAAGGCCGGCACGATCCGTCCGGGGCTGGCCGCCGAGGACTTCGTCCTCGCCATCGCCGGGCTCTGGCAGATCGACCCGCACAGCGACTGGCAGCCGCGCGCCGCCCGGCTGCTGGACCTGGTGATGGACGGACTGCTGGCGGGGGCGACGGGTGCGGGCCGGACGCCCCCGGGCGGGTCCACCGCCGGCCCGCCGCAGGACGGACGGGCCTGAGCCCGGAAGGTCTCGGGACGGCCGGTGTGCCGTGACCGCCGATGCGCCTGTGACCGCCGGTGTGCCTGCGATCCGTGCCGTTGGCCTAGAGTGCGCGGGTGCCTTCGTACAGCATTGGTCAGGCCGCTGAGCTGCTGGCCGTGAGTCCCGAGACCGTTCGCCGCTGGGCCGATGGCGGTCACCTCGCGATGGACCGGGGCGGCTCCGGGAACCGGGTGATCGACGGAGTCGGCCTCGCGGCCTTCGCCACGGAACGTGCGGCGGGTCTGCACCCGGTGCCCGGGGAGGTACTGACGTCGGTACGGAACTCTTTCGCCGGGATCATCACCGCGGTGAAGGCCGACGACGTCGTGGCGCAGGTGGAGATCCAGTCGGGGCCGCACCGGCTGGTGTCGCTGATCAGCCGCGAGTCCGTCGACGAACTCGGCCTGGAGGTGGGGGTCATGGCCACCGCACGGGTGAAGTCGACGCATGTGCACATCGACCGGCCCGGCAGCCGGGGCTGAGCCCCGGCCGGCGCGGTCAGCGGCACAGCAGGGCGGCCCGCAGATCGAGTTTGTGATCGAGGCGCGACAGGTCACGGCCGGTGAGCTGCTCGATGCGCCGGACACGGTAGTGGACCGTGTTGACGTGCAGATGAAGGGCCTCGGCGGCGCGTGCCCAGGAGCAGTTGTGCGCGAGGAAGACTTCGAGGGTGTGCAGCATCATGCGCTGGGAGGCACCGTCCCCGTCGGCCAACGGGCCCAGGGTGCGGGCGCTGAAGACCTCGCGCACGTCCTCGGGAAGACCCGCCAGCAGCGCGTGCAGGGTCGTGAGGTCGCCCACCGAGGTCAGCCGGGCCGCCGCGGGTTCCATGGTGCTGGACACGGTCAGGGCGTAGCGCGCCTGTACGAGACTGCCGTGAAGGCCCTCGGGACCGTCGGCCACCGCCCCCGCACCGCCGTGGAGGACCGCGCCCGGGTGGCAGCCGTCCAGCAGGGACCACAGCGCTTCGGACCGGCCCCGGCTCTCGTCCGGTTCGCCCTGGACGACGGCCACGGCCTCACCTCCCGGGAGTCTGCCCACGGCGAAGGGCCTGTCCGGATCGTGGTGCAGGCTCTCGGCCAGCGCGTCCGCCGCCGCGCTCGCGTCGTCCTCGTGGGCGAGCCGGGCCGTGACCACCTGGTAGGGGCCCCGGTCGGAGAGGCCGCAGCCGTGGAGTGCGATGCGCAGTGATGTCCCGTCGGTGTGCGGGGCGTCGACGAGCGAGACGAGGTCGTCGCCCTTGCGCCGCGACGCGTTCGCCCCGGGGGCGGTGCGGTGCCGGTACTGCGCGATGACATCGGCTATCTCGTGCAGGACGCGGGGCGGCGCCCCGGCCGTGTCGGGGACATGCAGGTGCCACATGTCGTAGGGGGATCCGTCCGACTCGACGCGCAGCGTGGCCCCGGCGGGCCGGCGCAGGAGTTCCGCGCCCCGCCACGGCGGGACGGACGGTGCCGAGCCGGTGCGCGCGAGGGTGCGCCCGGTCGCGCTGAGAAGGTACGCGGCCGGGGCTCCCAGGTGGGCGAAGGCGCGGTCGAGCAGCACGCCCGGGTCCGCGGCGGCCGCGAGCAGGGTGCTGAGCTCGTTGCGGACGTTCTCGGGCAGTGCGTAGTGGTGGGTGGGGCGACGGCTGAGGTCGCCCCACTGCCGAAGGTAGACCGCTTCGGTGATGGCCCGGAAGGTGGTCCGGGCGGGAACGGCGATGAGCGTGACGCCGTGGTTCCGGCAGGCCTCGACGAGGACATCGGGCACGGTGCCGTGCGTTTCCTCTCCCGCCAGCAGGGCCACGGCCCCCGCCGACCGCAGCGCGGCGACGAACCGGTCCGCCTTATCCGGCCCGTCGGCGGTGTTCCACCACACCAGGCCGCTGAGAACGACCTCGCCCTGCTGGAGAAAGCGGGCGGGGTCCTCCAGGTCGGTGGCGGTGACTCCGCTGATCTCCCGGGCCGGCAGGGGCTCTTCGCCCCACAGAAGGGTGAGGCCGAGGGATTCGAGCTGGAGGAGGTGTTCGACGTGCATGGTCTGGCTCCTTGCGCGACTGCCGGACTCCGGTCCGACATCTCACATTCACGAGGCGATTGCGAGTGCGGTCATCGTAAATGCCAGGTGAAGTGATCGAAACACCTCTTGGTTGATCATCCAGAACAGGGGGCGGTGGCTCGTAGCTTTCCCGGAGTCCCGGTCATCCGGATGGCGCGGTTCTGCGCCCGCACCCAACGCCCGGGGCCGCCTGCCCCCACCATTGAGGGCCTAGAGGCCGATCCCGTCCAGCTCGGCGAGTTCCTCGCCGGAGAGCGGGAGCCCCGCGCCGGCGACGTTCTCGCGCAGGTGCCCAACCGACGAAGTGCCGGGAATGAGCAGGATGTTCGGCGACCGCTGCAGCAGCCAGGCCAGGGCGACCGACATCGGCGTCGCCCCCAGCCGGGTGGCGACGGCTGAAAGCGCCGTGGACTGCAGCGGGGCGAAACCGCCGAGCGGGAAGAAGGGCACGTAGGCGATGCCCTTGGCGGCGAGGTCGTCGATCAGCTCGTCGTCCTGACGGTGGGCGAGGTTGTACATGTTCTGTACGCACACGATCGGCGCGATCGTCTGCGCCTCGGCGACCTGTTCCGCCGTCACGTTGCTCACTCCGAGGTGGCGGACGAGACCCTGCTGCTGGAGTTCGACGAGGGCCTCGAAAGGTTCGGCGAGCGAGCCGGGCCGAGTCCCCAGCGCGTCGCCGAGGCGGAGGTTGACCACGTCGAGTGCCTCAAGGCCGAGGTCCTCCAGGTTCTCCCGGACGGCGCGGCGCAGGTCCTCGGGCTGCCGGGCCGGGGGCCAGCCGCCCTGCTGGTCACGGACCGCGCCGACCTTGGTCACGATGTGCAGCGATCCGGGGTAGGGGTGCAGCGCCTCACGGATCAGCTGGTTGGTGACACGGGGCCCGTAGGCGCCGGCGGTGTCGATGTGGGTAATCCCGAGGCCGGCGGCCTCCCGCAGGACGGCGAGCGCGCCGTCGTGGTCGGCCGGCGGACCCATGACGCCGGGACCGGCGAGCTGCATGGCGCCGTAGCCGAACCGGGTGACGGTCAGCTCGCCCAGGTTCCAGGTGCCGCCGGGGAGTGACGCGGAAGAGGTGTTCATCGCTGTGTCTTTCCTGCTGAGGCGGATATTCCAGGGGCCGGGCGCCGCGTGGTGCCGTTCGTCGTCGGCGTTCCTCGTCCGCGCCGGCCAACGGCACGGGGGGTGGCTTCGCCCGTGCTGTCGATCTTCGCTCGCCGGCCGGCCGCGCATCCAATACCCACGCGGTGCCCTGTCATACCCGCCAGGTATCACGGAAGTAGCCTGTGGCCATGGACACCTTGGAGACCCGCGAGTTGCGGTATTTCGTGGCCGTCGCAGAGGAACTGCACTTCGGCCGCGCCGCCGAACGCCTCGGCATGGCCCAGCCACCGCTGTCCCGGGCGATCCAGCAGCTGGAGCGGCGCCTCGGCGTCTGCCTGCTGAATCGCGACCGCCGCGGCGTCTCCCTGACCGGTGCCGGAGAGATGCTGCTGCACGAGGGCCGAGCAGCCCTCGACGCGGCCACCGCCGCCGTCCGGCGCACCCGCCGCGCCGCCGGCGCCGATGCTCCGGGCGGTCCGGGCGGTCCCCGCAACCGACTGGTGCTGGCGGTGAAGGCCGCCGCCTTCCATGACCTGCTGCAGAAGCTGCTCGACACCTACGCCGCCGAGCCCGACGCCGCCGAGATCGAGGTGCTGTCGAGCGGTATGTGCGAGCAGGAAGGGATGCTGCGCGACGGCCGCGCCGATGTGGCGCTCATGCACGCACCGTTCAACTCCCTCGCAGGCTTCGACAGCGAGGAGCTGCTGACCGAGGGGCAGGTCGCCATCCTGCCCGCCGGGCATCCGCTCGCGTCACGCCAAACTCTGTCTCTGGCCGACGTCAGCGACGTCCCCGGTCTTCCGCTCGCCCGCTGGCCCCGCCACGGCGCGTACCCGCCCGGCCCGGGCCCCGAGATCCACGACCAGGCACAGCTGGCCCAGCTCGTCGCCCTCGGACGCACCATGGCCGTCTTCCCCGACTCCGCCCGCTCCTGGCTCTGGGCCGAGCACGCTGCCGTCCCCCTCACCGACGCACCCCCCGTCGTCACCCACATCGCCTGGCCCGCACACAGCCGGTCGCTCGCCCTCGCCGGGCTGATCCGCACCGCCACGCGGCTGTGACCCTTGTGACCCTTTCGCACCTTCCAGCGCAGCCGCCACTCTGCCGGCACGGTGACCGACCCGCAGGGTCGGCGTCCCAGAGGTGCGGCAGAAACTCCGGCCATCGATTCACAAAAGCCAGGTGTATGGCGGACATTGCCTCGTACGCGCGATTCCACGGGGTGACTGCTGGGCATACCTTCTGACAGCCGCCCTGCGGGCCGTCCGATGTGGGGATCCCCATGAGCCGACTCAGCGCGCACACCCGCACGCCTCCCCCGCTCCTCGCACCCTTCGCCCTGCTCGGCGACGTCGAGCGTCCGGCCACGCTGACCGTGCAGGACCTGCGGGGCGGATGGGAGCAGCAGCGGGCCGAGGTGGTCTTCGACTGCGCCACCAACGGCCCGCAGCGCCACAGCTTCGAGGGACCCCTGCTCCGCGAGGTGGTCCTCGACGCCCATCCGGTGTTCGACGCCCGCAGGCGCAAGGACCGCTCCCGCTACCTGTTGGCGGTCACCGGCGGGGACGGGCACCACGCCGTGCTCTCCTGGGCCGAGGTCGATGCCGACTTCGGCAATGTCCCGGTCCTCCTGGCCACCCGGATGGACGGCCAGGACCTGGACACGGCGGGAAGCCAGCTGGTGGTGCCCGCGGACCGGTGCGGGGCGCGCTACATCAGCGCCATCGCACGTGTGTGGGTCGGGGCGTGGCCGGTCTCCGTATAGCGGGAGCGGCTGCCCTCTGAGTCCCGTGCGACTAATCCGGATGCTTGTCCCGGGCTGTGTCAGCAGACTGCCGGGAGTGCCGGTTGATTCACCTGCCGTCCCTGAGCGGGAGGTCCGCGTGAACGAAGAACTGGATTCCGCAGTCGTCCTGGTCACAGGTGTGATGGCAGCAGGAAAGTCCACGGTGGCCGATCTCCTTGCCGGCCGGATACCTCGGGCTGCCCATGTGCGCGGAGATCTCTTTCGGCGGATGATCGTCTCGGGTCGAGAGGAACTTTTCCCCGAGGAAACCGCAGAGGCCAGAGCCCAGTTGGAGCTTCGCTACCGACTGTCCGCGCTTGTGGCTGACGCATACGCGCGTCACGGATGGACCGCGATCGTGCAGGACATCGTCCTGGGGGCCGACCTGCCCCAGTACGTCACCCAGGTGCGCACACGCCCCCTGTACGTCGTTGTTCTGGCTCCGTCCACCACCGCTGTGCAGGCCAGGGAAACGGGACGCCGGAAAGCCGGATACGGGGTCTGGACGATTGAGGCTCTCGACCAGTCCCTGCGCGTGGACACCCCGCGTATCGGGCTCTGGCTCGACACCTCGGAGCAGACACCGGAGCAGACGGTCTCCTCGATTCTCGAGAACCTCCCCAGCGCTCGCGTCCTGCCAGGTCGGGCGGACTTCTGAGCAGGACCGGCGGCAGCGGACCGGGGACCCTCGCCCTGCCCGCCGGCCCGGACGCCCGGCATCGCCGAATTCTGACCTGACGCCCCATCAGGGCGACCGACGAGAGTGGGGCTTGACCTGGCGAGGTCGATGTCGTGCACGAAGCATCCGGACAGCGGCAAGCGGTCAGCCGCGTCATCCCGCGCAGTAAACCCGGTGACGTCGGTGATCACCCCGGGGATACTCGTCGCCCATGGATGAGGTCAAAGTGGTGGTCGCCCATTCCGAGCGTGCGACTCTGCGCGTCGGCGACGTGTTCTTGAAGGTGGACTCCGATCAGGCGCGCATCGACGTCGAGGTCGATGCGCTGGCCCTGGCGCCGGTCCCGACCCCGGAGGTC
>NZ_JBHVWF010000096.1:0-31831 GCF_042882365.1 Streptomyces sp. NPDC058221
AAACGCCCGGTTACATTCCGAACCCGGAAGCTAAGCCTTTCAGCGCCGATGGTACTGCAGGGGGGACCCTGTGGGAGAGTAGGACGCCGCCGAACTCCTTTTGATAGTTAAGCCCCGTGCCCTTGTGGCACGGGGCTTTTCTGCGTTCCCGACAGTTTAAGGTCGTGGCATGCGCTACGAACTGGTCATCTTCGACAACGACGGTGTGCTCGTGGACAGCGAGCCGATCTCCAACACCATCCTGGCCGGCTACCTCACGGAGCTCGGCCACCCCACCTCGTACGAGGAATCCCTCCGTGACTACATGGGGGCCGCCCTGCACCGGGTGCACGACCTCGTCGAGGAGCGTGGCGGGGAGAAGCTGCCCGCGGACTTCGACGACGCGTTCCACACGCGGGTATTCGCCGCGTTCCGGCGGGAGCTGCAGCCCGTACCCGGCGTGGAGGAGGTGCTGGGCAGCCTCGTCGCCGACGGGGTTCCGTACTGCGTCGCGTCCTCCGGCAGCCACGAGCGGATCCGGGTGGGGCACCTCAAGACCGGGCTTGACCAGTGGTTCGAGGAGGAGTGGATCTTCAGCGCGGAGGACGTGGGGCGTGGGAAGCCGGCGCCGGACCTGTTCCTGTATGCCGCGGACCGGATGGGGGTGCCGCCGGAGAGGTGCGTCGTCATCGAGGACAGCCCGCTCGGGGTTGAGGCCGCCAGGGCCGCGGGCATGGATGTGTACGGGTTCACGTCGATGATGCCGGCGGACCGGCTGGCCGGGGTGACCGGGCATTTCTCCGACATGGGACAGCTGCGGGAATTGCTTGCCTGACGGATCTACCCATGGGTAGAAACTGGCCCTACGCTCGCGCCCATGACAGATGCACGTTTGCGGCACGGCAGAGCCTCCCTTGCGTTGAGCTTCTTCGTGCAGGGCGTCACCTTCGCTCTTCTCGTGACGCGGATCCCCGCCATTCAGGACCGGTACGGGATATCCGACGGCCTGCTGCCCGTGTTCCTCGCCGCTGTGCCGATCCTGGCCGGTGTGGGCAGCGTGGTCACCGAGAAGGTGGTCGCGCGGGTACGGCCGCGGGTGGTTCTGCGCTGGGCGCAGCCCGTCGTACTGCTCGCGCTGCTCGGTGTCGGTGCCGGGAGCGAGGTGTGGGAGGCGGCCCTGGCGCTCGGTGCGTTCGGGCTGGCCGTCGGTGCGCTGGACGCGTCCATGAACATGATGGGTGTCAGCCTCCAGCGGGCGTACGGACGCTCGATCATGCTCGGCTTCCATGCCGCGTACAGCCTGGGCGGTATCGCCGGGGCCTCGATGGCGTGGGCCGGGGCGCACTGGGATCTGTCGCTGCTGGTCTCGTATCTTCCGGTGGTCGTGGTGCTGTTGCCCGTCGCGCTGGCCGGGAGCCGTTGGTACGTCGAGGGCCGGCATGAGGACGAGGGACAGGGTGCGGCGCAGGGGAAGGCCGGCTCGGTCTCGTTCAAGCTGCTGATGCCGCTCTGCCTGGTGATGAGCTTCGCGTACATCGGGGACTCGACGGTCTCCAACTGGAGCGCCAAGTATCTGCAGGACGTGCTGGGGAGCTCGGAGCAGCTCTCGACCGTTCCGTACAACGTCTACATGGTGACGACGCTGCTGGGCCGGGCTGTCGGGGACTTCGGGGTGCGGCGGTTCGGGGCGGTGGCCGTGGTGCGGTTCGGGAGTGTGCTGGCCGCGGCGGGGTTCGGTGTGGTGGCCGTGGCGGGTGGGGCCTGGGTGGGGATGCTCGGGTTCACGATGCTGGGGCTCGGGCTGTGTGTGATCGTGCCGCAGACGTTCGCGGCGGCGGGGCGGTTGTTCCCCGGTGCGAGCGATACCGCCATCGCGCGGCTCAACATCTTCAACTACGTGGGGTTCCTGATCGGCTCACCCCTGGTGGGGGCTCTCGGTGACGCCTGGAGCTATCGGGGCGCGATGCTCGTGCCGATGGTGCTGGTGCTCGCGATGCTGGTGTACGCCAAGTCGTTCGGCACGGAGCCCGCCCGATACGGTGGCGGGCATGAGCGGCCGCGCACAGCTGATGTGGGATGACGCAGTAACGGATTACGACTTCGGGGACAGTCATCCCATGGACCCGGTCAGACTTGCCCTGACGATGGGCCTGGTGCGGGCGTTCGGTCTCGACAGCGCGGTCGACGTGGTGTCGGCCAAGCCCGCCGGGGAGTCCACGCTGCGGCTCGTGCACCGCCCGGACTATGTGGCGGCCGTACGCGCGGCCTCGGCGGATCCCGGCCACGCCGACCAGAACTACGGGATCGGGACGACGGACGATCCGGCGTTCGCGGGAATGCACGAGGTGTCGGCGCTGATCGCCGGGCAGTCGGTGGCCGCGGCCGAGGCGGTGTGGCGCGGGCAGACCGGGCACGCGGTGAACTTCACCGGGGGACTCCATCACGCCATGCCCGGCAGCGCCTCGGGCTTCTGCATCTACAACGACCCGGCACTCGCCATCGCGCGGCTGCTTGAGCTGGGCGCGGAGCGGGTCGCATACGTCGATGTGGATGTGCACCACGGTGACGGCGTGCAGGCGGCCTTCTGGGAGGACCCGCGGGTCCTGACGATCTCGCTGCACGAGCACCCGCGGACGCTCTTCCCGCAGACCGGCTGGCCGGAGGAGACCGGTGCGGGGCCCGGTGAGGGCGGTGCGGTGAATGTGGCGCTGCCGGCCGGGACGGGCGACGCGGGGTGGCTGCGGGCGTTCCACGCGGTGGTGCCGGAGCTGCTGGCGGACTTCCGGCCGCAGGTCCTGGTGACGCAGCACGGGGCCGATACGCACTTCGAGGATCCGCTGGCTCATCTCGCGGTGTCGCTGGACGCCCAGCGGGCCGTGATGGCGGCCTGCCACGACTTCGCGCACGCGTACGTGGACGGCGGGCGCTGGGTGGCGCTCGGCGGGGGTGGCTATGCGGTGGTGGATGTGGTGCCGCGGTCCTGGACACATCTGGTGGGGATCGCCGCCCACGCGCCCGTCGACCCGGAGTCGGTGATCCCGTCGTCCTGGCGGGACGAGGTCTACGCCCGGACGCGGCAGCTCGGGCCGGCCCGGATGACGGACGGGCGTACCCCGTCGTGGAAGTCGTGGGAAGAGGGGTACGACCCCGCGGACCGGCTGGACCAGGCGGTGCTGGCGAGCAGGCGGGCGGCGTTTCCGCTGCGGGGACTGCTCACCTGACCCGGCCGGTCGGCCGCTGACCTGATTCCGGCGGCCGGTAGTGGTTACGCCAACTGTGGGGCGTAACCCGCCTTTTGGCCCCCGGACGGTGCGGGTACGGGAGCATCGGCAGGGTGTTGAGCACCGGAGCGCTGCGTGCGCATCTACTGGCGGCCCGGCTGGCCGGGCCCGTGGCCACCCCGCGTGAGGTGAGTCTGCGGAGTTATCGGCTCTTCGCGGCCAGGGACCCCCGGGTCACGCTCGGCCTCGACCCCGGTGGGGGGTGGGGGGAGCTGGACCTGCTCCGTCTCATGGCCGACAAGTGCGGGGTCTCGGCCGATCCCGCGCATGTCTCGGGTCCCGATGTGATCGACCCGGAGCGGACGCTGGCCGGGCTGGACGCTTTTGCGGCGCGGCTGTCGGATGTGGCCCGGCGGCGGGCGCCGGTGCTGTTCGGTACGGGGCATCCGCACCGGCTGCTCGGCTTCTACGCAGCGCTGGCAGACGCTTTGTCGTCGGTGGGGTGCACCGTACTCACCCCCGCGCAGGGGCGATGTGTCGACATAACGACGCGGTTCGGCGTACGCACGTACAACCTGGACTACGTACGGGGAGTCGCGCTGGTGCGCGAACCCGGCGTGCGGGCGCCCGGGGGTGGCACCGGCGCACATTCCCACTCTCCGCTGCCGGTCAGGGTCGTTCTGGAGGCTGCCGCGGAGGGCCGGGGGCCGCTGCCGGAACTGGTCGTCGGGGACCACGGCTGGGTCTGCGGGGCAGGTCAGCTGGGTATCGAGGCGATCGGGCTGGCCGATACGGACGATCCGGCGCTGTTCGTCGGCGAGGCCGAGGGGCGGGTGTCGGTCGCCGTTCCGCTCGACGACGCCGTGCGGTCCGCCTACTACCTGCCGCTCACGCGCTATGTGCTCAATCGGGCGTGTCTGTCACAGTAGGCGAGCGATCGTCTCTCCTCTTCCCCACTCGCATCACCCGCCCCTAATCTGGGGAGTGAGCGCACATCGACGAAGAGTCACCGGAGGGGAAGCCGGTGCGCGTCGCGTGCGGAAGGTACAGGTGGATCATGGCTGCTGACAGCGAGAGGCCTCTCAACGAGGTCAAGTTTCTGACCGTGGCGGAAGTCGCCTCGGTCATGCGAGTGTCGAAGATGACCGTGTACCGCCTGGTGCACAGTGGTCATCTGCCGGCGATCCGGGTGGGAAGGTCCTTCCGGGTGCCGGAGCAAGCGGTTCACGAGTATCTCCGGGAGTCCTTCGTGGGGGTGGGGTCGGCCTGACATTCCCCTCGGATTACGTCCCTCACCCGGTGGCGGGTAGGCTAGGCCGACGTAGGTCGTGTGGGCCCAGACGCCCCGCACCAGTGAAGAAGAAGTGAGCGAGGGTAGTCGTGGGCTCTGTCATTAAGAAGCGGCGCAAGCGGATGGCCAAGAAGAAGCACCGCAAGCTGCTCAAGCGCACGCGCGTTCAGCGTCGCAACAAGAAGTAGGCGAACGCAGTTCGTGAAATCCGCAGCCCTTCCGCCATTCCGGCGGGAGGGCTGCGGTGCTGTGCGGGCCCTGCGCACGGCAGGTGCACGCATTCGGGCCATGACGCGGCAGAAGCCTGCCGCGCAGTCATCACAGGGCAACATCCACCCGCTACGGTGACGACCGGGGAAGAAACCTTTCGGGGACCCCTCCACTCACTTCACGGGAGACCGACGGAAGGCGCTGATCTTGGGGAAGGTCGTGCTCGTCACGGGAGCGGCCCGGCAACTGGGCGGCCGGTTCGTGCGGCGCATCCAGCGTGATCCGGACGTGGGCCGGGTGATCGCGGTCGACGCGGTCGCGCCCGGCCATCAGCTGGGGGACGCGGTCTTCGTCCGTGCGGACATCCGCCAGCCCGCCATCGCCAGGGTTCTCGCCGAGCACTCCGTGGACACGGTCGTCCATCTGGACGTCAGCGCGAAGGCGCTCGGGGCCCAGGGCCGTAGCGCGGTCAAGGAGAACAACGTCATCGGCACCATGCAGCTGCTCGGGGCGTGCCAGAAGGCCCCGGCGGTGCAGCGGCTGGTGATCAAGTCCAGTACGGGGGTGTACGGCTCCGCCCCGCGCGATCCGGCGGTCTTCCACGAGACCACCCCGCCCAAGTCCCTGCCGAGCGGTGGCTTCGCGAAGGACGCGGTGGAGGTCGAGGGGTACGTACGGGGCTTCGCGCGCCGCAGGCCGGACGTGGCCGTGTGCGTGCTCAGGTTCGCGAACATCCTGGGGCCGGACGCGGATTCGCCGCTGGCCGACTATCTGTCGCTGCCGGTGCTGCCGACGGTGTTCGGCTACGACCCCAGGCTCCAGTTCGTGCACGAGGACGATGTCATCGAGGTGCTCGGTATCGCGGCGAGCGAGCCGCGGCGCGGGACGCTGAACAGCGGCACGTTCAACATCGCGGGCGAGGGGGTGCTGCTGCTCTCGCAGTGCTCGCGACGGCTGGGGCGGCCGACCATGCCGGTGCTGCTGCCCGCGGTCACCTGGGTCGGTCAGGCGCTCCGTACGGTCGGGATGACGGACTTCTCGCCGGAGCAGATCCGGTTGCTCACCCATGGCAGGGTGGTCTCCACCGTCCAGATGCGCGAGACCCTGGGCTTTCGGCCGCGGTTCACCACGGCGGAGACGTTCGCGGAGTTCGCGCGAAGCCGGGGGCCGGGGCTGCTGCCGCCCGAGGCGGTGGGCAGGGCCGTCGACAGACTGGCAGCGATGCCGCTCGCCGGCGGGACCGGCGATGCTCCGGGGATCACCGGGGCCGGCGGCGACACACACCCGACTCCGGACGTCAGGTAGAGGAGCGCACCGACGATGGCGGATGCCAAGGTCATTCCATTCGATGACGACCGTTCGCGGTCCGGGGGTCTGCCGCGTGCCGCGCGGCGACGGTCACCGGGGCGCGGCAGCGGGTCCGTGAGTGCCCTGCCGGGGCAGTCGGCCGCTGGGCTGCCGCCGGAGGGGCCGGAAGTGCCGGAGGAGGCTGCTGTGGCCCCCGAGAGCCCCGAGCGGGGTGGCTGGGACCGGCGGATCGCGGGCGGGCTCGCGTTCCTGCGGCGACGGGTCACGGGTGAGTACGACGTCGACGAGTTCGGCTACGACGAGGAACTCACCGACCAGGTGCTGATGTCGGTGCTGCGGCCGATGTACGAGAAGTACTTCCGGGTCGAGGTGAAGGGCATCGAGAACATCCCGTCGGACGGCGGGGCGCTCATCGTGGCCAACCACTCCGGAACCTTGCCGCTGGACGGGCTGATGCTCCAGGTCGCGGTGCACGACAACCATCCGGCGGGGCGGCATCTGCGGCTGCTCGCCGCGGACCTGGTCTTCATGCTGCCGGTCGTCAACGAGCTGGCCCGCAAGGCGGGGCACACGCTGGCCTGTGCGGAGGACGCGGAGCGGCTGCTGCGGCAGGGCGAGGTCGTCGGCGTGATGCCGGAGGGCTTCAAGGGGATCGGCAAGCCGTTCGGCGAGCGGTACAAGCTGCAGCGCTTCGGGCGGGGCGGCTTCGTGTCCACGGCGCTGCGGGCCGGGGTGCCGATCGTGCCGTGCTCGATCGTGGGGGCGGAGGAGATCTACCCGATGATCGGCAACTCCAAGACGCTGGCGCGGCTGCTGGGGACGCCGTACTTCCCGATCACGCCTACGTTTCCGTGGCTGGGGCCGTTGGGGGCGGTGCCGTTGCCGACGAAGTGGACGATTCAGTTCGGTGAGCCGATTCCCACGGATGGGTATCCGGTGGAGGCGGCGGAGGATCCGATGCTGATGTTCAATCTGACGGATCAGGTGCGGGAGCAGATTCAGCACACGCTGTACAGGTTGCTGGTGCAGCGGCGGTCGGTGTTCTTCTGATGGTGCCCGGGTGCCCGGGCGGGGCGTTGTCCTCAAGCGCCGGACGGGCTGGGTTTTGGTGGCCTCGGGTGCGCCGGGGCGGGCGTTTTGTCCTCAATCGCCGGACGGGCTTGATTTTGCCGGGCGGGCTTGATTTCGCCGGACGGGCTTGTTCCGGTGCCCGTCCGGCGGTTGGGTCAGTTCTTGTCGTCCTGGCTGTCGATCCCCAGGCCTCCGATCAGGCCGGGGATCAGCGGGGGCAGGGTGACGTCAGGTGTGGGGGGCGTGCTCGGGGTGTCCTTCGGCGGGGCGGAGGTGTCCTGTGACGGCGGGTCGAACAGGCCGTCGGAGCCGCCTCCGAGCAGGCCGTCCGCAGGGGTGCTTCCCGAGTCCGACGGGTGGGGCGAGGAGCTGGTGCCCGTGCTGTCGTCGTGCCCGCCGACGGGTGAGGAGGACGAGGGGGAGGGCTTCTGTGATGTCGGGGCCGTGCCGGTGCCGGTGGAACCGGACTGCTGCGATCCGCCGCTCTTCTGCGGGGCACGGGGGAACAGCGACTGCAGCGGCGCCACTTCCTCGTCTATGGCCGCGAAGACCGAGCTCACCTGGTCGCCGACCTCGGTCAGCTGCACCGGCAGCCGGCCGCGGAGATTGCTCCAGCTGTCGCGGTGGGAGCGGGAGAAGGAGTCCAGGGTCTGGATCGGTCCGATGGCGCCGTCCTGCTCGTATGCCGAGTGCAGCAGGCGGTGGCCCTCGGTGGCGTCGTGGGTCATGCCGTTGAGCGTGCGTCTGACCTCGCCGAGCTGTTCGTGGTCCAGGTCGCCCGCGCGGGCGCGCTCCATCAGCCGGCGGGCCTCGCTCAGCCGGGTCGATGCCTGGTCCAGATAGGCCTCGCCGCGGTCGGTGTCGCTGCCGGCCAGGTTGAGGTGGATGTCCTCCATGCCGCGCTTCAGGCCGTAGAGCGAATCACCGGGGAGGGCGTCGGAGCTGGCAGCGGCTACTCCGCCGAAGGCTCCGGCCGCCACACCGACGGTGATCCCGCCGGCCGCGAGGCCCTTCGTCCAGCGCGATCTGGGGCGCAGTTTGCGGAGCGGGGAGGCCCGGTGGGCGCCCCTGCCCCGTTGTTCGGGCACGGTAGGGTCCGCGGGCGTGCCGCCTGCGGACAACATGGCCTCCATGGCCGCGACGAGCTGAGCTCGCTGCACCACTTTGACCTCGGGGTCCAACGCCGGCTTCGGTAGCTCACCTAGGCCGTTCGCCAGGGCCAACAGCGGTCCGCGGTCGGCCGGTTCGGCCGGGTCCTCGGGCTGTACGGCCGCCGCACCGCGGAGCGACTGCTCCTCCACGGCCTGGGCGAAGGCGTTCGCCCGCCGGTGTGCCGAAACGTTTGCGATCACTGGCGGCACCTCCTCTCGTCATGACGGTCGACTCCCCTGAGGGTCCGGAAGGTTGCACACCTTGAGCGCATCCACCCGATGGAGTGAGTGTCTGCGGACAGGGGGTGACGACAGGGGGCCTGCAACCGGCACAACGAGTGGCGCGGCACTTGGGTTACGCACGAAAGATGATCGGACCAGTGCGTGATGAACGTATTGCCGAGAGTGATTCGGCCCGGGGTGGGGTCAGCGGGCATCGTCCGGAAGAAGCCGGGCAAGGGTGCGGACGGCGCGGTACTGCAAGGTCTTGATCGCGCCCTCGTTCTTGCCCATCACCCGGGCGGTCTCGGCGACCGAGAGGCCCTGCAGGAAGCGCAGGGTCACGCACTCCTGCTGCTGGGGGTTGAGTCGGCGCACTGCTTGCAGCAGTGCGGCATTGGAGAGGGACTCCAGGACGGAGTCCTCGGGGCTGCGCTCGACCTCGTTGGCGTCGAGCATTTCGCCGGTGGTCACTTCCAGCCGGAACCGGCTGGACTTGAAGTGGTCGGCGACCAGGTTACGAGCGATGGTGACCAGCCAGGCGCCGAAGTCGCGGCCCTGCCAGGTGAACGTGGAGATGCGCCGCAGGGCGCGCAGGAAGGTCTCACTGGTGAGGTCCTCCGCGGTCGCCTTGCCGCCCACGCGGTAGTAGATGTAGCGGTAGACGGTGTCGCTGTACTGGTCATAGAGGCGGCCGAAGGCGTCAGCCTCACCGGCCTGTGCGCGCTCGACGAGATCCATCATGCGCGCGCTGTCGCTGTCGGCCGTCGGCCGACGAACGGTGGACGTGGTCGTTGCGCCGCGGTTGCTGCGTCTTCCGACCGCCGCACCGCGTTCGGCCAGGGCGTAGCAAGGGCCGGCAGGCGCAGGGGTGGCAAAGGCGGGTACGGCGTACGCGGTGGGGACGAAGCCGCGCAAGCGGTCGCCGACCGTTGCGCGCAGCGTAGCCAGGCCCGAGGCGTCAACCCCGACGTGTGGGTACACGGGACTCCCAGAGGCAGAGCTTCCATCACGTGCAGTGCGAAACCGTCACTCGTCGTAGTGAGTGGTGGGTTCCTGAATGCGTCTGAGGAGAATAACGCTTCGTACAGGCAGTGCTACACCCAGTTGCTCAAATCACCGGTTAGGTCGCTTCTGTAGCGACTATTCGACACATCAAGTAGCACATCGTGACCGGTTATTGATCGAATAGCTTCGAGATCTGCCTGCGGCCGCGACAGGTTGTGGTCGATCGCGGGTAACCCGACTGGCGGGGGCGGCCGCTGGGTGCGGGGTCCCGATCGGTGGCGTCGGCCGGGCGTGGCCCGGCCCGGCCGGAACACCGGCGGGGCCGGGCGGGCGGTGTTCCGGCCGGAACACCGGCGGAGGTGCGGCCGGGTCAGCGGCGGCGGCGGTGCAGGGCGACGGCGGCGGCGGTACCGCCCGCGAGGGCGCCCACACCCGCCGCGGCCGGGATGCCGACCTTGGCCGCCTTGCGGCCCGTCCGGTAGTCGCGCAGCCGCCAGTCGCGGGCGCGGGCGTACTTGCGGAGCTTGGCGTCCGGGTTGATCGCGTACGGGTGCCCGACCAGGGACAGCATCGGGATGTCGTTGTGCGAATCGCTGTACGCGGCGCAGCGCGCCAGGTCCAGGCCCTCGGCCGCCGCCAGGGCGCGTACCGCCTCGGCCTTGGCGGGTCCGTGCAGGGGTTCGCCGACCAGGCGTCCGGTGTAGACGCCGTCGACGGATTCGGCGACCGTGCCCAGCGCGCCCGTCAGGCCGAGCCGGCGGGCGATGATCGTGGCGGTCTCCACCGGGGCGGCGGTGACCAGCCAGACCTTCTGGCCGGCGTCGAGGTGGGCCTGGGCGAGCGCACGGGTGCCGGGCCAGATGCGGTCGGCCATGTACTCGTCGTAGATCTCCTCGCCGATGGACATCAGCTCGGAGACGCGGTGGCCCTTGACGATGGACAGGGCGCTGTCGCGCGCGTCCTGCATGTGCTCGGGGTCCTCGACGCCGGCCAGTCTGAACCAGGCCTGCTGCCAGGCGAACCGGGTCAGTTCGCGGCGCTCGAAGAACTTCCGCTTGTACAGGCCGCGGCCGAAGTGGAAGATCGCGGCGCCCTGCATCACGGTGTTGTCGAGGTCGAAGAAGGCGGCGGCCCGGTCGTCGCCGACGACCGGGAATTCGGGTTCCTCGGCCTCCGCGCCGGACGGGGCTTCGGATTCGGCGGACTGCTCGGCGTCGAGCGTCGACTTCCGGGCGGCCTCCGCCGCAGCCTCGCCTGCCAGCACGCTCCGCGCTGTCGCGGAACGCCTACGGGGTGTGAGCCATCCAAGAGCGGCCATGTCGTGAGCATAGCCAGTTGGTTCGGCCCTTCCCGACCTGCCGGGATGCGATGGCGTGAACTCTCGGGGACCGAATTGTTAAACGGGCGATTCCGGGCGTAGGGGATGAGGGGCGGAGCGCCTCCGCGCACGGCGCAGAATGAGGGGTATGAGTGCCCTGTTCCGCCGTACGAAGAAGAAGCCCGAGGACCGGGTGGTGACCCTGGTCGGGAAGCCCGGGTGTCACCTCTGTGACGAGGCCAGGCTGGTGGTCCGGTCGGTCTGCGAGGAGACCGGCGCGTCCTGGGAGGAGAAGGACATCACCCGGGACGAGGAGCTGCACCGGGAGTACTGGGAGCAGGTCCCCGTGGTCCTCATTGATAACGAACAGCACACGTTCTGGCGGGTGGACCCGGTAAGACTGCGCAGTGCGCTGCTTTCCTGAGTGAAACCCGGTTACCATCGTGGGCGTTTTGAGTGGTCTCGGGGGCGTGGCTGTGAGGAGTGTGTACCGCTTTGCCCCCTTCGGGCCTGCAACGGGCTGATGCGATCGGTGGTTCCTGGATCGCGCGACGTATGTGCGTGACCCCGGTCACTTTGACCGGACAAATCGGACACCATCTTTGTGCACGCGTTCACAAAGACATAGCCTGCATTCGACGGGGCGGCCATGGGACATACGGCCGCCTGCAGCCCCGCTCATCCCGCAGGAGCACCGTGGCAACTGGCCGAAATCACCGACCGGCGACCCGTAGCCGAGGAATTCCCGAGGCCACCGTCGCCCGACTTCCGCTGTATCTCCGTGCGCTGACCGCTCTCTCCGAGCGTTCGGTTCCCACGGTCTCCTCCGAGGAGCTCGCCGCGGCGGCGGGGGTCAACTCCGCCAAGCTGCGCAAGGACTTCAGCTATCTCGGCTCGTACGGGACGCGCGGAGTCGGCTACGACGTCGAGTATCTCGTCTACCAGATCTCCCGTGAACTCGGCCTCACCCAGGACTGGCCGGTCGCCATCGTCGGCATCGGCAACCTCGGCGCCGCGCTCGCCAACTACGGCGGTTTCGCCTCCCGCGGCTTCCGGGTCGCCGCGCTGATCGACGCCGACCCGGCGATGGCCGGAACGCCCGTTGCCGGCATCCCCGTCCAGCACGCCGACGACCTGGACCGGATCATCAGCGAGAACGGTGTGTCGATCGGTGTGATCACCACCCCGCCCGGTGCCGCCCAGCAGGTCTGCGACCGGCTCGTGGCCGCCGGAGTCACCTCCATCCTGAACTTCGCACCGACCGTGCTCTCGGTGCCGGACGGTGTCGACGTGCGCAAGGTCGACCTCTCCATCGAGCTCCAGATCCTCGCCTTCCACGAGCAGCGCAAGGCGGGCGAGGAAGCCGCGGACAGCGAGCCGGACCCGGCCGCACCGCCCGTGCGCGCCGCGACCGGCAACCGGAAGGGACCCGACGGGGACATGCCCGCCGTGATGCCGGCATGAGTCTCCTTGTCGTAGGGCTGAGCCACCGCAGCGCCCCCGTCTCCGTGCTGGAGCGGGCCTCGCTGGCCGCCGACACCCAGGCCAAGCTGCTCCAGGACACCCTCGCCGCGGAGCCCGCGGTCGAGGCCGCCGTCCTCGCCACCTGCAACCGCATCGAGCTGTACGCCGACGTGGACAAGTTCCACGCGGGCGTCGCCGAGCTGTCCACGCTGCTCGCCCAGCACAGCGGTGTCGGTCTGGACGAGCTCACTCCGTATCTCTATGTGCACTACGAGGACCGGGCGGTCCACCACCTCTTCTCGGTGGCCTGCGGACTGGACTCGATGGTCGTCGGCGAGGGCCAGATCCTCGGCCAGATCAAGGACGCGCTGGCGCTGGGGCAGGAGCTCCACACCGCAGGCCGGCTGCTGAACGACCTCTTCCAGCAGGCCCTGCGGGTCGGCAAGCGCGCCCACAGCGAGACCGGGATCGACCGGGCCGGGCAGTCGCTCGTCACCTTCGGCCTGGAACAGCTCGCCGAGGGCCGCGACCCCGCCGTCTGGGCCAAGGGCAAGCGCGCCCTGGTGATCGGCGCGGGCTCGATGTCCTCGCTGGCCGCCGCGACACTGGCCCGTACCGGCGTCGCCGAGATCGTCGTCGCCAACCGCACCCGGGCCCGCGCCGACCGTCTGGTCGAGATCCTCAACCAGGCCGAGGGCACCTCGGTGGCCGCACACGCGGTGGAGATGGCCGCGGTCTCCGACGAACTGACACGTGCCGATGTCGTCGTCTCCTGCACCGGTGCGACCGGTCTGGTGCTCAGCACCGAGGCCGTCGCCGGTGCGCTCGGACTGTCTGCGGCCCCCGCGCAGGAAGCGCCCGACGCCCCCGTCGCCGCGCCGCCCGGCGAGCTGGACCAGCACGCGGCATGGGTGGAGAACGGTTCCGCCACCGCGACCGCGCAGGCACAGGCCGTCCGCCGGGTCACCGTGCCCGCCCAGTCCACCGGCCCGGTCCGCCTCGCCCTGCTGGACCTCGCGATGCCGCGCGACATCGACGGCGGCGCCGCCCGCCTCGACGGTGTGCGCCTCGTCGACATCGAGTCGCTCGCCGAGGCGTCCGCGGACGCCCCGATGGCCGCCGATGTGGACCAGGTGCGCACCATCGTCGCCGACGAGGTCGCCGCCTTCGGCGCCGCCCAGCGCGCCGCCCACATCACTCCCACCGTCGTCGCGCTGCGCACGATGGCCGCCGGAGTGGTAGCGGGCGAGATCGCACGGCTGGACGGACGCCTTCCCGACCTGGACGAGAAGCAGCGCGCCGAGATCTCGCAGACCGTGCGCCGCGTCGTCGACAAGCTCCTGCACGCGCCCACCGTGCGGGTCAAGCAGCTCGCCAGCGAGCCCGGCGGCGCCGGGTACGCCGACGCACTGCGGGAACTCTTCGACCTCGACCCGCAGACGGTCGCCGCCGTCTCCCGGGCAGACCTGAACGACCCGAATCGAGGGCGGTCATGACCGACAACTCACCCCTGGGCGCGGGGGCCACCGAGCCGCTGCGGCTGGGGACCCGGCGCAGCAGGCTCGCCATGGCGCAGTCGGGCCTCGTCGCCGAGGCCGTCCGCGAGGTGACCGGGCGGGCCGTCGAGCTCGTCGAGATCACCACGTACGGGGACACGTCCAAGGAGCAGCTGTCGCAGATCGGCGGGACCGGCGTGTTCGTCGCCGCCCTGCGCGAGGCGCTGCTGCGCGGCGAGGTGGACTTCGCGGTCCACTCGCTGAAGGACCTGCCGACCGCGCAGCCCGAAGGCCTCGTGCTGGCGGCCGTGCCGGCGCGCGAGGACCCGCGGGACGGGCTGGTGGCGCGGGACGGGCTGACGCTCGACCAGCTGCCGTCCGGCTCCCGTATCGGCACCGGATCGCCGCGCCGCATGGCGCAGCTCAACGCGTACGCCCGCAGCCACGGCCTCGGCATCGAGGCGGTGCCGATCCGCGGCAACGTCGATACGCGTATTGGTTTTGTACGAAGCGGTGAACTGGACGCGGTGGTACTCGCCGCGGCCGGACTCAGCCGTCTCGGCCGGACCGGTGAGGTGACCGATTTCCTGTCGGTCGACACCGTTCTGCCCGCTCCCGGCCAGGGAGCACTGGCGATCGAGTGCGCTGCTTCCAGCGCCGAACTCGCCGCCGCGCTCGCCGAGCTCGACGATCCGTACACCCGGGTCGCCGTGACCGCCGAGCGTGCCCTGCTCGCCGCCCTGGAGGCCGGCTGCTCCGCACCTGTGGGTGCGCTGGCCGACCTCCTGGCCGACGGTCAGGCTGTCAACGAACTGCGCCTGCGCGGTGTCGTCGGGTCCACCGACGGTTCCTCGCTGGTGCAGCTGTCCACCACCGGTCCCGTCCCCACGTCGCACGACGACGCGGCGGCCCTCGGTCGCGAACTCGCGGCCGAGATGCTTGCCAAGGGTGCGGCCGGTCTTATGGGGGAGCGAGCACTTTGAGCCCCAACGGCCCCGCCGCATCCGATTTTCCTGTCCTGTCCGCAGGGCACGTCACCTTCCTCGGCGCCGGTCCCGGCGACCCGGGACTGCTGACTCTGCGCGCCGTCGAGGCGCTCGCGAGCGCGGACGTTCTTGTCGCCGAGCCGGACGTTCTCGGCGTCGTTCGCAGCCATGCGCGGGCAGGCGTAAGCACGCCTGAGCTGACGGTTGTTGACGCGCAGTCAACAGCCGTCGGGGTCCCCGTCCTCAGGGATGCGGCCAATCTTGTCATGGAGGCCGCGAAGGGCGGCAGGCGGGTCGTCCGTGCCGTCGCCGGTGACCCCGGCCTGGACGGCAACGCGGGCGGCGAAATGCTGGCCTGCGCCGCCGCGGGCATTCCCTTCGAGGTCGTCCCGGGTGTCGCCAACGTCGTGGGGGTGCCCGCGTACGCCGGGGTGCCGCTGCGTGACGCCCAGGGCGCCGACGTCCGGTTCATCGACGCCCACACCGCCTCGGACCGCTGCTGGAGCGAGGTCGGCGCGAGCGATGCCACGTGCGTCATCTCGACCCGGCTCGACTCGGTGGCCGCGGCCGCCGGTGAGCTGGTCTCGGCGGGCCGCAAGCCGGACACCCCGCTGACCGTCACCGTCGCCGGCACGACGACCCGTCAGCGCACCTGGACGGCGACGCTGGGCACCATCGCCCAGCTCTTCAAGCAGTCCAAGGTCCTTCCCTCGCCGGAGGGGCACCGGCCCGTCATAGCCGTGGTCGGGGAGCGCAGCTCCGCCGCCCAGCGCGACCAGCTCGCGTGGTTCGAGTCCAAGCCGATGTTCGGCTGGAAGGTGCTCGTGCCGCGTACGAAGGAGCAGGCGGCGTCGCTCTCCGACCAGCTGCGTTCGTACGGCGCGGTGCCGCACGAGGTCCCGACGATCGCCGTCGAGCCGCCGCGTACGCCCCAGCAGATGGAGCGTGCGGTCAAGGGCCTGGTCACCGGGCGCTACGAGTGGATCGCCTTCACCAGCGTGAACGCGGTGAAGGCCGTCCGGGAGAAGTTCGAGGAGTACGGGCTCGACGCCCGTGCCTTCGCCGGGATCAAGGTCGCGGCCGTCGGTGAGCAGACCGCCGCCGCGCTCGTCGACTTCGGTGTGAAGCCGGACCTGGTGCCGTCCGGCGAGCAGTCCGCCGCCGGGCTGCTGGAGGACTGGCCGCCGTATGACCCGGTCTTCGACCCGATCGACCGGGTGTTCCTGCCGCGCGCCGACATCGCCACCGAGACGCTGGTGGCCGGTCTCATCGAGCTCGGCTGGGAGGTCGACGACGTCACCGCGTACCGCACGGTCCGCGCCTCGCCGCCGCCCGCCGAAACGCGTGAGGCCATCAAGGGCGGCGGGTTCGACGCGGTGCTCTTCACCTCGTCCTCCACGGTGCGCAACCTCGTCGGCATCGCGGGCAAGCCGCACAACGTGACCGTCATCGCGTGTATCGGCCCGGCCACGGCGAAGACCGCCGAGGAGCACGGTCTGCGCGTGGACGTCCTGTCCCCCGAGCCCTCGGTGCACAAGCTGGCCGAGGCCCTCGCGGCCTTCGGCGCCCAGCGCCGGGACGCGGCGAAGGAGGCCGGGGACCCGGTGACCCGGCCGAGCGAGCGGCGTCCGGGTGCGCGGCGGCGTCGTACGACGACCTGATCCGGTGTGACGTGTGCGGGGCCCGGCTGCTTCTTCGTGAAGCGGCCGGGCCCGGTCTGTTCCGCGGCTGCCCGCGGCCCCCTGTGGCTCCCTTTTCCCGGCACAGGTGTCGGTAAGAGCGTGATGTGTACGGGTCTAATCTCGAAGGATGACTGTGTACGGAAACTTCCCCGGCTCTCGCCCCCGACGGCTGCGGACGACCCCCGTCATGCGGCGGATGGTCGCCGAGACACGGCTCGACCCGGCGAATCTGATCCTGCCCGCGTTCGTACGCGAGGGCGTCGGCGCTCCTGTCCCCATCTCGGCCATGCCCGGCGTGCAGCAGCACACCCTGGACACCCTGCGGAAGGCCGCCGTCGACGCGGTCTCGGCGGGCGTCTCCGGGATCATGCTGTTCGGTGTGCCGCTGGACGAGAAGAAGGACGGCCGCGGCACGGCGGGCACCGACCCGGACGGCATCCTCCAGGTCGGTCTGCGCGCGGTGCGTGAGGAGGTCGGTGACGATCTCGTCGTCATGTCCGACCTCTGTCTGGACGAGTACACCGACCACGGGCACTGCGGTGTGCTGACCGAGGACGGCCGGGTCGACAACGACGCGACGCTGGAGCGGTACGCCGAGATGGCCCAGGTCCAGGCCGACGCGGGCGCCCATGTGGTCGGCCCCAGCGGCATGATGGACGGCCAGGTCGGGGTGGTCCGCGACGCGCTGGACCAGACCGGCCACGAGGACGTCTCGATCCTCGCGTACACGGTGAAGTACTCCTCCGCCTTCTACGGCCCGTTCCGCGAGGCCGTGGGCTCCTCGCTCAAGGGCGACCGCAAGACGTACCAGCAGGACCCGGCCAACGCCCGTGAGTCCCTGCGCGAACTGGCGCTCGACCTGGACGAGGGCGCGGACATGGTCATGGTCAAGCCGGCCGGACCGTACCTGGACGTCCTGGCGAAGGTCGCCGAGTCGGTGGACGTGCCGGTCGCCGCGTACCAGATCAGTGGCGAGTACTCGATGATCGAGGCCGCCGCCGAGCGCGGCTGGATCGACCGGGACGCGGCGATCCTGGAGAGCCTGACGGGGATCCGGCGCGCGGGTGCGCAGATGATCCTGACGTACTGGGCGACGGAGGTCGCGCAGAAGCTGGGGCGTTGAGTCCGGAAGCCTTCCGAAGCGGGTCAGAGTGCCGGTTCGCGGCCCCAGGACGCGAGGATACGGGCCGCCTCCCGGCCCAGCGTCCGGTCGTCGGCCAGCCGGTGCAGTACGTCGGCCCGGCCGTCGCTCGGGCCCGCGTGGCTGAGCGCGGCCAGGGCGTTGTCCCGGACGAGCGGGTCCTCGTCGCCGAGGACGGCGGCCGCCATCGCGTCGTGGATCTCCGGGTCGTCCGCGTAGGGGCCGAGTGCCATGGCCGCGTACTGCCGCACCAGATCGTCGTCCGGCCCGCGCATCACGGCAAGCAACGCGCGGGCGGCCCGCTCCCGTTGCGCACCGTCCGTGGGCGGTGACAGCCGCAGCGCCGTCGTGGCCTCGACCCTGGCGAGGTCGCACTCCTCGGTGTCGGCCGCCACCGAGGTGAGGAACGTCAGAGCGGCGGGGTGGTCCGGCCGGTCCGTGAGTATGCCGGCTATCCCCGCGACGAGTTCGCGTCTTCTGTCGCTCTCGGCGGGCTGGGCGTGGAACGCGTCGATGAGGCTCTCTGTCCGGTCCATGGAGAGTGAGCTTCCCCGTGGGCGGCGGTGCATGCCCCCGCCGGCGCACTTCAGGGCAGGTCGAGGAGGCCGGAGAACAACAGGTGGTCGAGGACGACCGCGACAGGTGCCAGCAACGCGAAGAGGCCGCGGGACGGGGCCCGGTCCGGCCGGCGTGGCAGGCACCAGCTCACGACGAGCAGGATCAGTGCCACCACCAGACCGCACACCAGGACCGTGAACGCGGTGCCGAAGCTCGCGTCGAACCGGTCGGCCTCGGCGTCCGAGCACGAGTCGCACGCCATGGGCGAGAGCATGCCGTAGATCAGCGCGAAGAACGCGAGCGGCAGGGTGAGGACGGTGGAGATCAGCGGCGCCACCCAGCCGCCCTGCGTGCGAACAGTGATGTGTTGCTCGTCGGTCATGCGTGCTAGTCAACGCGCCCTCCGGCAGCGGCACATGAGTGCTCGTACTCAGGTGCTCAGTCCCACCAGAACGACCAGCTCTCCCGGCCGAGGAGGGCGTCCGCGGCGTACTTCTCCAGGGTGTCCAGCGCGGTCTGGTGGATGTTGTCGGGGCAGAACGCGAAGTGCTCGGCGGCCAGCGCGAGTGCCTCCTCCTGCGTCGTGGGCGGGCGGCCCACGCTGACCGTCAGGGTGTCGAAGCCGAGCGCCACGACCCGTATCCCGAACCGGTCCTCCCAGGAGCGCAGGACCGCGCAGAGCCGGGCGACGTCGTTCTCGTGGTTGAGCGGTCCGCTCCAGCCGATCGCGGCCGGGATGTCCGCACTGCGCCTCGCCGGCACGAGCGCCAGGCGTGTGCCGGTCAGCCAGCTGCCGTCGTCGCTCAGCATGTCGGCCATCGCGGCCGCCAGGAACTCCGGGGAGTCCGGGCCGTCCACGAGAGGGGCGGGCGCCGGCCCCGTCCAGGCGGTTTCGGTGTTGAGCTCGTCCTCCGCGTACGCGTCCCAGGCCTCGCGCATGACGTCGTCGGCGTCATGGTCGCCGGGATACGACGTACCGGCCGGGTCGAGGTCCCATGCCTCGGGCCAGTGATCCCGTCTCCCGCCGTCGATGAGCACGGGCAGCAGCCCGAGGCTCCGGCCCGCGTCGCGCAGCCGGGTCCAGTCGCCGGGGGTTGCGGGCCCGTCCGCGTACCAGAGCAGCGGTTCGTGCCACGGCCCTTCGAGCGTGGTGTCCACGAGGGCGCCGGGCGGGAGTTCGAGCCCTGACGTGGCCAGGGACGGGAGCGGGTTCGGAAGCGTCGCCATGTCGATGAGCGTACGGGCGGCCACTGACATTCGGCCGCTCCGCCGGTCGTCCCGCCGGTGGCTCAGGAGCCGATGTGCGCGGCGAAGGCCGACCAGGTGGTGGGGGCGAGGGTGAGCGTGGGGCCCTCGGGGTTCTTGGAGTCCCGGACGTGGACGGCGGCGGGGTGGGCGGCGATCTCGACGCACTCGCCGCCTTCGCTGCCGCTGTAGCTCGACTTCTTCCAGGCGTAGGCGATTTCGAGGCAGGCGCCGCCTTCGCTTCCGCTGTAGCTGGACTTGAACCACACGTGTGCGGTGCTCATAACTCTCCTAGCAGCCGGTCCAACAGGCCTTTTGTGTCCTCGGTGTTGAGGGCCTGCGTTCGCAGCATCGCATATTTCTGCGAGAGGATGCTGATCTCATCCGGGTCCGAAACGATCCGACTCCCACGCTGGGTTTCGGTGTAGGCGAGACGTTGGTAGTCCGGTGTTTCGAGCAGGATGAAGGGGCCGTCCAGGGCTGCATGCGCCTGCTGGCCGAACGGCATGACTTGAAGGGCGATCCCCGGTAGGTCGGAGCAGGCCCGGAGATGGCGGAGCATCTCCGCGTACACCTCGTCGCCTCCGAGACGATCCCTGAGGATGGCCTCGGAGATGACGAAACTCGTGGTCGGCGGCACCCTGCGGGTCAGGATGGCCTTTCGTTCCAAGCGGGACGACACCTGGGTGTTGATGTCCTCCTCGCTGATGACGGGCACCTTGCTCCGGAACACCGCACGCGCATAGCTCTCCGTCTGGGGCAGCCCCGGCAGTACCTGGTTCTCGAACCACGAAAGAGACAGCGCCTCCCGCTCCAGATCGAGGTACTCCTCCGCCCAAGCCGGGATCAGGTCCACCTCCGGCATGTTCTCCACCGCCGTTTCCAAGGCCTTCTTGGTGTCCAGCAGGATGTCCATGCGACGAGCCAGCGGCAGCAGGAGCGCGCGTCTGCCCTGCTCGATGGAGGCGATGGTTTCCGGCTGGGTGCACGTCTGCTCGGCCAGTTGGCGTTGGGTCAGCTCGGCCGCGATGCGGAACCGGGCCACCAGCGCGCCCACGAGTTTCATTGCCGACGTGTTCTTGCGCTGCCGATTCCTGGGTTGCATACGGTCCCCACTTCCCACCCGCATTCGTGCTTCACGCGCGCGCGACCCGTACAAGAAATCTGTACGGGTGCGCGCACTGCGACAGAATATGAGAGTCGCATTCCCCTCGGCGGCCGTCTCGGAGGTTGACCGATACGGAGGTGCGACTGATGCCCGCGCGATGCACGTCGAGATCCGCAGGGTTGTTCACTGCTCCTGCCCGGCCCGCCGGTCCGGTCCAGCCAGTCCGTGCGGGCCGATCGCTCCTCCGGAGCACGGCTCGAGCGCATGTTCCAGGATCTGCGGACGGCGGGACTCAGCGACCCCGACGTCGGCGGCGGTAGTAGGCCGCCGTGACCACCATGAGCAGCGGACCCCAGGCCAGCAGGGGGAGATAGCAGGCGGTCATCAGCCAGTAGTGGCCGTCATCGGGGGATCCGGCGGCACCCATGTTGTCCGCGTCGTTCCAGGCGAACGCGCCGGTGACCGTGATGAGGGTGACGAGAGCCGCGCCGAGCGAGGCGGGGATCACCGCCGCCATGACGGGGATTCTCCGGCCGCCCAGGGCCGGCACCCAGTGCGGGAATTCCTCGCCCCATTTGTGGACCAGGCCCAGGGTGAGCAGTCCGAGTGCCTCGGCCAGCAGGCTGAGGCCGATGAGGTAGAAGGACCCGGCGCCGGGGAAGTTTCCCGGCGCAAGGAATTCGTCGGTGAATCCGGAGTCCCAACCCAGGGCGATGGCGATGCGCCAAAGCCCGGACGGCACCAGGGTCAGCGCGGCGGCGTGCGCCGCCAGGCGGACGGAACGGGGGACTTGGGGCGCGGCCGTGACGGGCGTCCCGGCGACCAGGGTGTCAGCCACGGCGGATCGCCGCCTCGGGCTGCGCGGGAGACTTGGTGATCTCGGCGTGGACCACCTTGAAGCCGCCCTTGGTCACGGTCGTGAACGGTGCGGGGGCCATGCACGTACCGGCCTGCGGCCTTACGGGCCAGCCGTTCTCATCGACGTTCCCCGGGTCGACGTTCACCACCCCCCAGGAGAAGCCGAGCCGGTCCGGCTCGCCCTTGCCGCCCTGCTGGACGCTGATGCCCAGCCGGGCGCCGACCTCCTCGACGTTCGACTTCGTCACGACCGCGGTCAGGGTCGCCGTCCGCCCACTGGTGACCAGGCAGTCCACCCGGGCCTCCGCCCACCCCGTGGCTCCGCCCCGGGGGGTGTGGGAGAACTTCAGCGTGCCCCGGGCATCCGTGGGCAGTCCCTCGGGGGCGTTGGGGGGCACCGGCCGGGTGAACGGCGTCTGTTCGGCATGGATGGTGAAGCGGATGGCGTCGTCGATCGACTCTATGTAGGAGATGCGCGCTTCCCCATGGACGCTCGCGGTCTTCGCCGGCTTCTTCTCGACGGACGCTGCAGGGGCCGCAGGAGCGGGCCCTGCAGCAATCAGCCCGGCGAGGACGGCGACGGCTGCCGTAGCGCCGATTGCGGTGTTGCGCATGATGAACTCCCTTGTTCTCGAGGGTGTTTGTGTTGCCGTGGTCGGTTGAACGGCTCAAGCTTCACCTCCGGCACCCCCGCCATCCCATCCGCCGATCGGCACAAAGATCGCGCCGCCGCCCGGCCCTCTGTGCCGTTCGGCAGAGAGCCCCGCCATATCGCACACCCGTACGCTGATCACCATGTGGGAATCAACCGGCCCGGCCGTCACGGTGATTGGCGCTCTGCCGTCGCTCGCGGCCGCGGGCACGCTGGCGTGGGCCGTCGTCGGCCCCCGTGCCGCGGTTCGTCAGCGGCTCGGCCGCCTCGCCCGCCCGACCGCGGTCTGCGCGGTCCTCTCCTTGACCACCAGCTTCGCCCTGCCGAAGGCTGGTTTCGGCTCCGGCTGGAAGCTGGCGGAGACCGCCGTCCTGCTCCTCCTCGTGGCCGCGGTCACCCGCTGGTCGCCCCTGCGCGAACTCAAGTCGGCCCTCCCGCTGACCGCCCTCGCGGTGACCCTCTGGCCGCTGCCACTGGTCACCGGTGAGTCCTTCCTGGAATCCATCGGAATCGCCACCTTCTGGCTGCTTCCCGTAGCCGCCGCGGTGGCGGCCGGCGCCTACCCCCGCCGCCAGGAACAGCGTCGCCGGAGCGCGGTGGCCGAGGCCCGCAGCGCCCAGCGTCGCCAGCTCTCCCGCGACCTGCACGACTTCGTCGCCCATGACATCAGCGGGATCGTTGTCCAGGCACAGGCGGCCCGCTTCGTCGCCGCCACCGACCCCTCCCGGGCGGTGCTCGCCCTGGAACGCATCGAGAAGGCGGGTCTGAGCGCCCTGGCCGCGATGGACCGGACCGTGCAGATGCTGCACGGTCCGGAGGCACCCACCACCGAGCCGCTCCCCGATGTATCCCAACTTCCCTTGCTGATAGCGAACTTCACCTCGGCGGGCGCCACCGAGGCGCATCTCGACCTACCTTCCCTGGTCACGGAGGCGCTCTCCCGCGAGGCGGGCTCTGCCGCGTACCGCATCGTCGTCGAGGCGCTGACCAACATCCGCCGGCACGCCCCCGACGCCTCCCACGCCACCGTCGCGTTCACCCCCGCGGCCACCACTGTGGAGATCCGGGTCACCAACGACCGCGGTGCCCGCCCCGCCCCGGCCCGCCGCCGCGTCTCCCGGGGCGGCCTCGGCCTCCCCGCTCTCACCGAGCACGCCGAGGCCCTCGGCGGAACCCTCTCGGCGGGGCCGCACGGCGAGGGCGGCTGGCAGCTCACCGCCGTCCTGCCTGCCGCACTCCCGAAAGAGGCCCCATGACGACGTCCCTCGGTCCGACCCGCATCCTGATCGCCGACGACCAGGAGGACGTACGCAGCGGCTTCCGCCTGATTCTCGGCTCGCAGCCCGACATGACCGTGGTCGGCGAGGCGGCGGACGGCCTCACCGCCATCGAGCTCTCCCGCACCCTGCGCCCCGACCTGGTCCTCGCCGACATCCGGATGCCGGGCCTGGACGGCCTCGAACTCACCCGGCGCCTCGCGGGCCCCGGCGTACCCGACCCGATGCGTGTCCTCGTCGTCACCACCTTCGACCACGACGACTACGTACGCACGGCACTGCACGACGGCGCCTGCGGATTCCTGCTCAAGCGCTCGGGTCCCGGGCTGCTGATCGAGGGGGTCAGGGCGGCGATGGCCGGGGACATCCTCATCAGCCCCCAGATCACGGTCCGGCTGCTCCAGACCCTCGCCCCTGCCCCCGCCCCGGCAGGGCCCACGGCCCTGTCGCCTCTCACCGCCCGGGAGGACGAGATCGCCCGGCTGGTCGCCGAGGGCCTCACCAACGCCGAGATCGGCGAGAAGCTCTTCATCTCGGCGGGCACCGCCAAGACCCATGTCGCCAACGTCCAGGCGAAGCTGAAGGCCCGTAACCGGGTGGGTATCGCCGTCTGGGCCTGGGAGAACGGACTGGCCGGTCCAGTCCCACGGGAGTAGGGCGAAGGCGCGAGGCGTCCGGGCCGTCGACCGAGGCGTTCTGGCAGAAGTGCGCGGGTGAGGTGAGCGGATGCGGACGTCTGGCTGAGTACCGTGCATCCGGACGGGTCTCCTCATGCGACACCGGTTTGGTTCGTCTGCTTGCAGACAGTTAGTGGATCGGTGCGGATGGAGGTTCAAGGTCCGCCATACCGAGAAGTTTTCGCGGATCTCCCCCGCGTTCTCATGGTCCTCAACCGCTGACCAAGTCGTTGAGCTCGACGTCGTCCATGGCCGCCCTCATGATGCCGAAGCCGTCCCGTGCCGGACTCACTCGTCGTTGCCGTCGTCATCGTCGTCGAGATCGGCAGCGTCCGGATCGCGCAGTGGCCGCAAGCCGTCGACCGGCTGGGAGAAGGTGAAGCTGTAGCGGCCCAGGACGTTCAAATTCTTGTGTGCTTGAGCGGAGAGCGCCGTGCGACGTCCTCGTCCCGGATCTGGTGCCCTTCGGCGCGAAGCTGGGCAACGGCGGCGTCGATGTACCGTGTCGTCCAAAGCACCACCGCATTCAAAACGAGACCCAGCGAGCCCAACTGATCTTCCATCCCGTCCCGGTACGCCTGGTGGATGGTGCCCTTCTTGCCGTGGCAGAGGTCGCGGGCCAGCTTGTGGCGAGATTCCTGGACGGTGAGCTGCTTGTGCATCTGGCGGCGGTAGGTGTCGTCGACCGGGTCGACGACGGCGAGCAGGCGCAAGGTCTTGGCGATGCGCCCGTACTCGGCGAACGCCTGCCCCAGCGGGTTGGGATGCCCCTCGCGGCCGAACATCCGCAGCAGGTCGTACGCCCTCACGTGGTTGGTGACCAGAGAACCGGCCACCCGCGGCATGTCCGGCCACGCGGTGATCACCTTCTTCACATTGACCTTGTTGCAGGCGAGGGCCTCCAGCGGCCCGTACCCGCCCGCCGCCTCGGCGCGGGGCATCTGGGGCCTTCCGGAACCTCTGGTCCTGAAGGTCCTTGAATCGGGGGGCCGGACACGCGGTCCGCCTGCGTCGGTTGTCTTCCTTGCGCCCCGCCGGAATCCCTACGATCGACGCCATGAGAGCTTCCGGAACCTTCACCGTCACCTCGTTCGTCCCGTCCGATCTGAAGCCTGTCCCGGAGGTCGAAACGCCCCTCCCGATGGGCGTCGCGACCCTTGTGAAGAGCTTCGAGGGCGAGGTCAGGGGGAGTTCGACGACCCTGTTCACGGCCGCCTTCGACCAGGCCACCGGCGTGGGCACGTACGTGGCCATGGAGGCCTTCGAAGGTGTCGTCGGCGGGCACGAGGGAACGTTCAACTTCGCGCATTCGGCGGCGACTACCGGTAGCGACCGCACCAACGAGTTCTTCACGATCGTGCCGTCCAGCGGGACCGGTGGGCTGGCCGGGATCCGGGGGAGCGGTGGTCTCGCCGTCGATGAGGAGGGCATTCACCGGATCTGGTTCGACTTCGACTTCGATCCCGAGCTCAGCCGGGGCTGAGCTCGGCGTCCGGCCGGTTCCTGTTCCTGCGGTAGTTCTGCCAGGTGACCAGCAGGGTGACGACTCCGGCACCGAAGATGACGACCGGTCCCCAGATCTGGCGGTGGAGGCCGGAGGTGGAGTCGTAGGCCCAGCCGGCGCCCGCGAATATCGTGTCGCCGGCCGAGACCGTGTCACCGGTGATCTCGCCGCTCGCGGTGCGCCCGTCCGCGAACGTCCACGATCCGTCGCAGTGGGAGGGCGGCAGCTGTGCGCCACCTTCTACGCATCGGGTGACGGTGTGGACGGTGGCGGGTTCGCCCGTCAGCAGCTTCTCCACGCTGTCGCCGATCCACAGGGCGACGAGGGCAGGCAACAGGGCGGCCAGGCCCAGTGCGGACACCCATAGGCCGAATGTCTTCAGCCTGGTTGTCTCCTGCATGACCGACCGCCCCCAGAATCGTGCCTACGTGTGGCTCCCTACCCGCAGGGCGGGCGGAGCAACGCGTATCAGTACTGGAGTGCGTCGGCCATCTCGGTCTGCCAGTAGGTGACGAAGCCGTTGTCGCCCCAGGAGGTGCCGGCCGGCAGCGTCAGGTTGGCCGGGGTGCCGGTGGAGCCTTCGGCGTTCCTGCCGGAGAAGTAGACGCCGAGGTTCTTGCTCTCGTGCAGGTTGTTCTGGTCGTCCTCGCCGGACGACAGGCCGATGGAGGCGTAGGCGGACTGGCCCGGGTCGAGCGTCACGACGGCCTGCGGCCGGCTGGCGTCCAGGATCGGGAAGACGGCCTGTGCGTCGTCGAAGCGGAGCTTGGGCGCGTGGTAGGCGTAGCAGGTGCGGTTGCCCGTGTTGGTGACGGTCAGCAGCAGGTGGTTGACGGGGCGGGTCACCTTGCTGACGGCCGTCTTGGTGTTGGCGCCGGTGCAGGTGACGGGCGTGGTGCTGTTGCCGGTCTTCCTGCTCGCCCGGTCCGTGGAGCCGGTGGCGCCCTTTCCGCCACTCTTGGCGTTCGTGGCGGGCTGCGCGATGGTCTTCGGCTTGGCGGTCGCGCCGTTCTGTGTGCCGGCGTCGACGTCGGTGGCGTCCTCCGGCGCGGCGGCCGGGGGCTGTGCCTGCTTGGCGGCGCTGTTCGCTGCCGGAGCGGCCGCTCCCGCCTTTCCGTTGTCGCTCGTGCTGCCGTTGTCACCGCTGCTGCATGCGGTGAGCGAGAGGGCGGCCAGGAGCGCGGAGGCGGCGAGGACGGTGGTGCGGATGCTGTTGCTGCGCATGATGGATGTACTCCCCGTGAAGTGTGGCGGTGGTCTGTGCGGTCTGTTCCGGCGGTTCAGCGCCGATGGTCCTGCGTGGGTGGCTCAGTACTGGAGCGCGTCGGCCATCTCGGTCTGCCAGTAGGTGACGAAGCCGTTGTCGCCCCAGGAGGTGCCGGCCGGGAGCGTCAGGTTGGCCGGGGTGCCGGTGGAGCCTCCGGGGTTCTTGCCGGAGAAGTAGACGCCGAGGTTCTTGCTCTCGTGGAGGTTGCTCTGGTCGTCCTCGCCGGACGACAGGCCGATGGAGGCGTAGGCGGACTGGCCCGGGTCGAGCGTCACGACGGCCTGCGGCCGGCTGGAGTCGAGGACGGGGAAGACGGCCTGTGCGTCGTCGAAGCGGAGGCTGGGGGCGGAGTACGCGTAGCAGGGGCTGGAGCCCGAGTTCGTCACGGTGAGCAGCAGGTGGTTGACGGGGCGGGTCACCTTGCTGACGGTGGTCTTGGTGTTGGCGCCGGTGCAGGTGACGGGCGTGGTGCTGTTGCCGGTCTTTCCCGCCTTGTCCGTGGAGCCGCCGGAAGTCTTCCCGTTGCCGTTGCCGTTGGCGCCCGGTGCCTTGGTCTCGGACGTGCCGCCGTTGCCGGTGTCGCTGCCGTCCTTCTCCGGTGCGGCGGTCGGGGACTGCGCCTGCTTGTCGGTGCTGTTCGTTGCCGTGGCGGTGGATCCCGCCTTGCCGTTGTCGCTCGTGCTGCCGTCGTCACCGTTGCATGCGGTGAGCGAGAGGGCGGCCAGGAGTGCGGTGGCGGCCAGGGCGGTGGTGCGGATGCGGTTGCTGCGCATGGTGGTGCTCCCCGTGAGGTAGTTGTCTGAGTCGTTCAGTGGCTGGTGATCAGGACCAGGACGACTGTGCCGGTCACGATCACCACGCCGATGGCGAGAGCATCGATGAGCTCGATGCGGAAGAGCGTTTTCATTGCTCGTCCCCCGTGGTCTCTGCGGTGTGGTCACAGCTTGTGGGGCGGCGGATTCCGGCCGCAACGCCTGCCGGACCATTGGGGATACTGGAACGCCTGCGCGTACTGTGACCTGGGCAGATTCCACGTCCCTGGAATGGTGTTCCGGGACGAACCAGGAGGGGGAACGCTGCAGTGGCGACGCCGGAGGCCGAAGATTTCGCGGCCCTGCTCAAGGAACTGAAGGACCGTTCGGGGCGCAGTTACGGCGTGCTCGCGACGAAGCTGCACGTCAGCACGTCGACGCTGCACCGGTACTGCAACGGGGACGCCGTGCCCAATGAGTACGGGACGGTGGAGCGGCTGGCCAGGCTGTGCGGCGCCACGTCCGACGAACTCGTGGAGCTGCACCGGCGCTGGATCGTCGCCGAGGCGGCGCGGCGGCGCGGGAAGCCGGAAGCCGGGACGGCCGTGGCGGCGGAGACTCCGGCGGTTCCTGTTGCCGGTGGGGTGGCCGATGCGGTGCCGCCTGCCGAGAGCTCGCCGGCTCCGGAGCCGGCGCTCGAGCCGGTCCCGGCCCCGGCCCCGGTCCCGGCCCCGGCTTCGGAACCGGAGCCCGAGCCCGTAGCCGATCTGGAGCGCGGGCAGGGGCCCGTCCCTCAGGCCTCCACGGCCCGCTGGCGACGCGCTTCCGCTCGTACCCGGGTGCTGCTCGCAGTGGCCGCCGTTGTCGCGCTCACCGTGCCCACCGCCGTCGTCGCCAACAACCTCGCCGGGTCGAGCCACGACGCCGCGGGCAGCACCGGGACGGAGGGCCCCGGGGACGAGGGGAAGGCCGACACCGTGTCCGGGGCCTCGGAGAGCGCCTCCACGTCCCCCAGCCCGTCGCGGTCGGCGAGCGCTTCCGCGGACACCGGGTCACCCAGCCCGTCCGTACATCCCACCACGTCCGCCTCGCGCGAGTCGGGGACGAAGCCGAAGGGCGCCACGGGGCAGCCGCCGACCGTCACCGTCAGCTCGTACAACTGGGACGGGCCCTGCGGGCAGTACTACTTGCTGGACCAGGACGCCGATCACGTGCCTCCGCCGCCCGATCCGGGTGACACCCGTGGCTGGGCCCGGGCGCTGGGCGGGGTGGACGGCGGCCGTATGCGGCTCGAACTCACGGTGCAGGGCACATCAAAGGAAGCGGTCGTCCTGGGAAACCTGAGGACGAGGGTGCTGAGCCAGGGCGCTCCCCTGAAGCGGTCCTCGTACTCGATGGCCGACGGGTGCGGGAGTGGCATCGAGCCCCAGTCCTTCGACGTGGACCTGGACGACAGCCGTCCCAGGCTCGCCCCTGTGGCGGGGAAGCAGGGGGACGAGACCGTACCGGCGAAGAACTTCCCGTTCCGGGTCTCCTCCACCGATGTGGAGGTCTTCGACCTCAACGCGCATGTGGAGGGCCATGACGTGAGCTGGTACATGGAGCTGGACTGGAACAGCGGCGGGCGGAAGGGCACCCTGCGCATCGACGACGGCGGCAAGCCGTTCCGTACGAGCAGCACCGCCGGACGGCCGGAGTACCGCTACAACAGGCAGTCCTCCAAGTGGGAGCTTCCCGAGTCCTGACCTTCTCCGCGCCCCGCATCCGAACCGGACGCCGGGCGTCGAACGCCTGGACGATGAAGTCATGGGAAGGTTCCCCGTGCCCCTTCCGCAGCAAGCGGCACGGGGGAGCGCCCGGTGACGACCGTCGAGGAGACGCATGACCAGCACCATGGACGACAGACCGGAGCACGTGCGGCCGGATACGTCCGACGCCTGCGCCGTGCCGGAGGCCGAACTCTTCGCGGAACGCATGCTGCGGCTGCGGCGCCGACTGGAGCGGCTGATCGGTATCGCCGCCACCGAAGGAAATCTGCTGGTCCCGCTCCGCAACGGTGACGAGATCTTCGCCGCGATGCTGGGCGCCATCCGCCGCGCCGAGCACACGGTGGACATGATGACGTTCGTCTACTGGCGCGGTGACATAGCCCGGGAGTTCGCCGACGCGCTCGCCGAACGGGCCCGCGCCGGGGTGCGGGTCCGTCTGCTGCTGGACGGGTTCGGCAGCAGACTGATCGAGAAGGACCAGCTCGCCGCGATGGACGAGGCCGGTGTGCAGGTGGCGTGGTTCCGCAAGCCGGTCCACCTCTCGCCGTTGAAGCAGAACCACCGCTGCCACCGCAAGGTTCTGGTCGTCGACGAGGAGACCGCGTTCACCGGCGGTGTCGGGATAGCCGAGGAGTGGTGCGGCGACGCCCGTAACGAGAACGAGTGGCGCGACACGCATGTGCAGGTGCGTGGTCCGGCCGTGGACGGGCTCGCGGCGGCGTTCGCCCAGAACTGGGCCGAGTGCCACGACGAACTCTTCGACGCACGCGACCGGTTCATCGAGGCGGAACCGTGCGGGAGCGCGGTCGTGCAGGTCGTGCGCGGGTCGGCCAGTTTCGGCTGGCAGGACATGCAGACGCTGCTGCGGGTCGTGCTGGAGTCCGCCGAGGAGCGGGTACGGCTCACCACGGCCTATTTCGCTCCGGACGCGTACTTCGTGGAGCTGCTCTGTGCAGCCGCCCGGCGCGGGGTCGAGGTGGAGATCCTGCTTCCGGGACCGCACACGGACAAGCGGGTCTGCCAGCTCGCCGGGCAGCGCCACTACGAGGAGCTCACCGCCTGCGGCGTGCGGATCTTCCAGTACCGGCCGACGATGATGCACACCAAGGTGATCACCGTCGACCGCGTCGCCGCGCTGATCGGCTCCACGAACTTCAACCGCCGCTCGCTGGACCACGACGAGGAAGTGATGCTCGCCGTGCTGGACCCGGCGTTCACCACGGTCCTGGACGGTCACTTCGATCAGGACATGCGGGTGAGCGAGCTGATCGAGGGCCGGCGGTGGAGGCGACGATCGGTGGTGCAGCGGATCCGGGAAGCGTCGGTCGTGCCGATCCGCCGCTATCTGTGACAGTCGTTATCTGTGACAGTCGTTCGTGAATCCGGGGGACCGTGACCGGTGCCGGTGGACCGGTCAGCGCGCCATCGTGGCGAGAATCGTCTTTCCGCGGCTGCCGTTGCGGTGGACGGTGACGCTGCTCGCCAGCCGCAGGACCATCGGCCAGCCGAAGCCGCCCGTCCGGCCGGACATGTCCGGGACGCGGCACTGCGGATGAGTGGGGCTAGGGTCGGCGACCCGTACGTGCAGCGCGCCCTGGTCGGCACCGAACGACAGGGCGGTGACGGCTCCGGCGTACCGGATCGCGTTCGTCACCAGCTCGGAGGAGAGCAGCACCAGATCCTGGACCGCACGGGCGGACGGTGCCGGGTTCAGTTTCGCGACGAACGCGGCGGCGGCCTCGCGGGCGTCCGCCGCGCGCAGTGGCGGGGCCACGGTCTGCGAGGAGAGCCCGGGGGCGGCTTCGGCGTCTTCGGCGGGAACCTCCGAGGAGACTTCCATGGCGGCGGAAACAGGTGCGACGCGTTGGTCGGTCATGCGGATTCACCCCGTGGAAAGGTTCGTGTCGGCCGGTCTGTCTCCCCGTGTACCCGAGCGAGCCGCGTATATCCGAAATAGATTCCGCACGGGTGCCAGCCCAGGTGCCGACCCGTCCGGAGGCGTGTGGTGGCCCCTTCGGGGAAGGTGAGCGGGACCAGACAGTGCGGTCTGCCGGGGGCGGATGCTCTCCGGGACAGCCGCCGCGGCGAAGGGAACAGCTCATGAACGAGTCCGTCGACACCGCACCGGACTCGACCGCGGTGATCACCGAGCCGGTGCCCGACATCCAGCTCCAGCTGCTGATCCAGCTGCTCGACCGGGAGATGCGGTCCGGACTGCCGCTCACGCTGACCATCCCGGCCGGGGTGCTGCACGGTGACGTGATCGGGCACGAGGCCTGGAAGGCGGAGTGGTCCAGGAGTCTGCGGCAGGTCGAGGGCGAGGGGGCCAACCTCATCGCCGAGTTCCCCGAGACCGTGGACCAGGGCATCAAGGAGCTCCGTGCCGACGAGGACACCCAGCAGCTGCCGCGGTGGATCCATCTGAGGGACGCCACGCTCGTCTTCGGCGGTACGGCTCCGCTGCGGTTGCCGCTGTGGCGCGGGCGGCTGTCCGACGTCTCGGGGTGGGCGCTCGGCCGGCCCGAGTAGCCGGAGTGGAACGCTCGGCCGGCCCGAGTAGCCGGAGCAGAAAGAGGGCGGGGCCGGCCCAACCACCGGGTTCCCGACCCCCCCACATCC